>NZ_JAQDKY010000026.1:5375-61913 GCF_027662325.1 Blautia faecis
AAAATACCTTTCAGATAAAGAGGGTGAACCTTCACCGTTACGAGTAGTATACATGTTTTTTGCTTGCAAGCAGGTTTATGCAGGTGATTGTCAAAACAATAACAAACAGCAGGATCGCTGCTGCTGAGGCATAGGACGGGTAGCCGCCGCCATTTCCGTAAAGCATGTCGTAAACATAACCTACGATGGTGTTCATGCCAGCTGCGTTTAAGTCTGTGCCAAAAAGGGCAACTGCATCGCTGTAAGCCTTGAATGCACCGATAAAACCAGTGATGATCAGATAGAAAACAGTGGGAGAGATCATCGGTAGGGTGATCCGGATAAAAATACGGAATCTGGAGGTACCGTCTACCCGGGCTGCATTGTAATAATTCTGGTTTACAGAAGCCAGGGCACTGGTAAGGATCAGTACCTTAAATGGCATAACGATCCAGATGGTATAAATACATAATACCAGCATCTTCGCCCAGTATGGTCCGTCAATAAAATCTACAGGTCCCTGTCCAAACAGCTTCAGCACCAGGTTGATCAGTCCGTCGGAATAAGCGGTTTTTTTGAAAAGAATCATGAATACCAGTCCAACGGCCAGTGTGTTGGTTACATATGGCAGAAAGTAAATGGTCTGGAAAAGTTTTTTCAGAGCCTTCACAGAGCTTAAGGCAACGGAAATCAGAAGTGCCAGCAAAGTGGAAAGGGGCACTGTGATCACAACCAGGATAAAGGTATTCCGGATCGCCTGGAGAAAATATGGGTCATGAAGGACGTAGGAATAGTTGTACATACCTGTCCTATAGTAAGTCTGGGAAGCGGAATTATAGCCCTCTTCAAAGGAATAGATAAAAACATCGATAAGAGGGTAGACCATGAAAATACCCAGAAAAAGCATAGCCGGCAGAAGGTACAGCCAGCCTTTGAAGTTTCGTTTGTTCATAGGAGCCTCCCTTTAAAGGTTGATCCGTTCACCAGTATCATGCCGGAACAGGAAGATCTTGTTTGGCTTGATAGAAAAACGGACGGTTTTTGCATCAAGCCGGATCTGGGTGTCAGAGCTGATGATGGAGCGGATCACAGGATTTACGGAGGATGCATGGGTGGAGACAACAGAGATGTCACGTCCCATTACTTCCATGCCTCCAAGCTGGCAGCAGAGCGCTCCCTTCTCATCGGGGATAAATCCCTCCGGACGGATTCCCACAGAAACCGGCTGGTCGGAGATCCCAGGTGTGAGAAGAACCGCATTTTCACCGATGTAAAGGCTTCCGCCACGGATCTGCCCCTCGAATACATTGATGGGAGGGGTACCAAGGAATTTGGCAACAAACAGATTTACAGGGCTGTCGTAAACGTTCTGGGGCTTCCCGATCTGTTGTACCACACCATCCTTCATGACTACGATCATGTCGGAAATGCTCATGGCCTCCTCCTGGTCATGGGTGACAAAGACAGTTGTGATCTTTGTAGCCCGCTGGATCTTGCGGATCTCTTCCCGGGTCTGGAGGCGGAGTCTGGCATCCAGGTTGGAGAGCGGTTCGTCGAGAAGCAGTACGCGTGGCATTTTTACAAGTGCACGGGCAATGGCTACGCGCTGCTGCTGACCGCCGGAGAGCTCGGAAGGACGTCGGTCCATAAGCTCTGTGATCTGCACCAGACGGGCTGCATTCTGAGCCCGCTCATCCATCTGGGATCTGGAAAGCTTGTCCTTTCCTTTCAGATTCTGAAGAGGAAAGAGGATATTCTGCTTCACTGTGAGGTGGGGGTAAAGTGCATAATTCTGAAATACCATACCAACGCCGCGCCGCTCTGGGGGAAATGAAGTCACATCATCATCGCCGAAAAGGATTCTGCCGCTGGTTGGTTTCTCCAGGCCGCAGATCATATTCAGGGTAGTACTTTTCCCGCAGCCGGAGGGGCCGAGAAGTCCGATCAGCTGACCGTCAGGAATTTCGAAATTGAAATCGCTTACAGCTGTGACCGGCTCCTGAGCCTTTCTTCCACGGGGCGGAAACTGCTTTGTGAGATGTTCTAATACTATTTTCATAATTTCGCTCCTAAATGTTTAATAAAGGTAACTGTCCAGTACCTTCACAGTTACCCGCTTCGCACTGCAGCGGAAAGCCTTTTTCAAACATGCGCTGGATGTCGCTGGAGGCGACCAGCCGCAGGCGGAGAATCCTGCTTGCAGGATTCTGTTTTATTGGGATTTCTGCGAACTGCGTTCCAAAAAACACTTTGCAGAAAATAGCTGCTTAATAAAGTAATTATAGCGAATTTGCATGAGTTGTACAATGAAATTTGGAAAAAAAATCCTCCTGCCTGTCTGGCAGAAGGAAATAAGACTAAAGTATGTCTGAAAAATCATTCCCACAAATTGTGACGCATATCTTGCAGAAAGCCTTTTTCAGATACGCTTTAAGCTTCTGGATTGTCAGCAGAAGCGTTGTCAGAAGAAGCAGAAGCAGTATCTGTGTTATCCGTTTCAATGCTGTCAGGTGTGGAATCTGTACTGCTCTGAGGCATAAGTGCAAGCTCCAGGGAAGTATCTGAATAGAATGTATTTGCATTATACAGATAAAGTACTTCCTGAATTTCCTCTACCTGCATCAGTTCTTCCAGATCGTCATAGAAATAACGAGGGTCTACCATAACAATCTTGCGGTAGTAAGGCGCCAGGAAAGGGATCAGGCTGTTTGCGTAGGAGTCTTTGATCACAAGTAAGGTACGGTTTTCCTCTGTAGGAGTGGTGATCACAACCTTGCCATGGTTTCCGTTAAAGAACATGGCGTATTTGTCTCTGGTTTCCAGCTTGCTGGTATCGTAAAAGCTGGCTGTTTTTTTCTGTTCGTCTACATAATTTACAACAGAGGAAGGAACCGAGTCATCTCTTGGAAGAAAGACATCCATTTCTTCTTTCTCAGAAGCACGGAAACCGCTTTTGGCAGAAAGGGTTCCCTGGAAGCTCATGGAAACCGGGAGCTTGTCGTAGGAGATGGAAGAAGAATCGATTCCAAGTACCTTTGCAAGCTGCATATAAGCAAAGTAAGCTCCCTGAGTAGTCCAGTGATGGTCTGTGTGGTAATAAATTCCGTCATCCTTGTGCTGGGAAAGGGTGTCACGCACATCCACGAAAGTGACACCTGCCTTTTCAAGAGCAGCGGCAGTTGCGTCCAGATAAGGATTCTGGTCAGTGGCAGCAGCCAGGGCAGGGAGCTTATCTGAAAGGATATTCACGGCATTTGGCGCGATCAGCGCATACTGGGATAGATCAGAATGCCTTGCTGCAAAATCTGTCATAGCGTTTACGGTACGGTTCAGACGCTCCTGGGAGGGTGCTGTAAAATCCTCCATCAGGTAGCCGTTTTTGCCAAGAAAAACACCGTTTTCTTCCGTATTTCCAAGGATACGCTGGGCTGTGGCGCGCAGTGTGATCCACCAGTCACGAAGGAAAAACTGGTCATTTACATAGGTTTCATAACCATCCGCAAATTTGCCGGATGTGAGCTGTGAAACGCTGATGGCCGGACGGGAGGCCAGCACACGGTTTTCCTTCTGGGAAAAGCCCCGGTCCGGAACTAAAAAATTGATTATCAGTACTGCCAGGATGAAGATTCCGAAAAGGCATCCGGTCAGGTGACAAAAATAGCGGTATCCGTTTGGTTTCTTTTTCATGGGTCCTCCAATTAATATGGTACCAGTTCAGGGCTTTTTCAAATTTACTCTAGAACTGCTGATACATAAATGGTGTGTAGGAACTGTAGATCATATACGCAATACAGAGGAAAAACAGGATTGCGTTTATCACTGCGGCAAGGTAAGTATTGCGTCTTGCAAGGCGCTTGAAATACTGATAAAGCCCCGGACGGCAGCTGATCACGGAAATGATCATCAGGATCAGTCCGGATTTCAATGCATACAGGGAGGCACGGTCTGCGAAGCAGGAAGCTCCCAATCCAAACATGGATCCCAGCATTTTTCCTATGGCTGCAGGTGTGGTCTGGCTGAAAAATACCCAGCCGATGATCACGGCAAACATGGTATATAAATTGCGAAGCCAGACAGGTGCCTTCTCAAGAAAACGTCCAAGAAGGAATTTCTCTGCCAGAAGAAGGAGACCGTAGTAAATGCCCCAGAACACAAAGTTCCAGCTGGCGCCATGCCAGAGACCGGTGAGTGCCCATACCACAAGGATGTTGCGGATATGTCGGCCTGTGGAAACACGGTTGCCTCCCAGTGGGATGTAGATGTAATCACGGAACCAGCTTCCAAGAGAAATATGCCAGCGGCGCCAGAATTCAGAGACGCTGGTGGAAATGTAAGGATAATCAAAGTTCTTGTTGAAATTGAAGCCCAGCATTTGTCCAAGACCGATGGCCATATCGGAATATCCGCTGAAATCGAAATACAGCTCCAGTGTATATGCGCCAATGGCAAGCCAGGTTCCCACAAAGGAGGTAGTACCGGAAGCCTGAAGGGTGGTGTACAGAGCGGAAAGATTGTCTGCAAGGAGAACCTTCTTGGAAAGCCCCTTGATAAAGAGCTCTGCACCTGCACCGAGGCGCGTTGTGTTTATACTGCGGCGGCTGATGGATTCCGAAATGTCAGTGTAGCGGACAATGGGTCCGGCTGTCATGTGCGGAAACATGGTGCTGTATACGGCATATGGAAAAAATCCTTTACAGGGTTCTGTTTTTCCCATATAGATGTCCAGGATGTAGGACAGATTCTTAAAGGTATAGAAAGAAAGTCCGATGGGCAATGCAAGCTGCGGATAGGTAAGCTTCAGTCCTGTGACACCGCTGACGGTATCAAGAAGAAATCCCCAGTATTTGAAAAATCCCAGGATCAGAAGGTTAATCACTACTGCGAAAATAAGGTTTCGCTTGCGGGACGGATCTTCATCGGTTATTTTCCCAAGCTCTTTGCCCATGTAATAATTGAAAAAGCTGGAAAACAGCATAAGAACCAGATAGGTAGGATCTCCCCATGCATAAAAGAAAAGGCTTCCTGCGAAAAGTACCGGATTACGGGCCCTGGCCGGCACGAAATAGTAGATCAGCAGAAATATGGGAAGAAAACAAAATATAAAAATTACACTGTTAAATACCATAACGTCAATTCTCCTATATCATGGATAATAAAGCCTGGCGAAGTTCCTGGGCATTTTCACCGCAGAAATACCAGACATAGGCACCGCGCTTTTCTACAGAAGCTTCTCCGAGAAGTGCCATCTGATCAGTTCCATAGCCTTCGAAAATGTTCTTCTGACTTTCAAGATGAGCCTGAGCTGCTTCTAAATAGGCGCCTGCCTCAGAAGAAGAATTAGCCTTAACTACCAGAACTTCGTCTACAGACATTGGGGAGGCTGCTTTACGGAAAAAGTAGCTGTCTATGTCATTCTCATCTATCTGATAAAAACGGCGAAGACCGGAAACCCCTGGCTCACTAAGGTCCGTTACACCGGAAACCTGTTCAAGGGCAGCAGATATTTTGTCCATGGATACGTCTGCTGCGTAGTCGGATACATAGAGGCGTCCCAGATAGACAACCAGGAAAATTACCATGACGGATTTTAAGATAAGGGAACCGGTAAGCTTGAAATCAGAAAGGATGCTGGTTCCCTGATGTTTATTTTTCTTCAGATTGCCGCTCAGTTTGCCAGAAAAATCTGAGAGGATATTTCGTTTGGTATTCAGCTTCATACGAGACCTGCCCTTTCTGCCATATAAGTAAGCCATTTGGGGTAGTAATTGTAAACCATATGCTCACCATCCGGCTCATACATGCTTTCGTCTACAAGGAATGTATCGTCTATAAAAGTGCATCCCATTTCGTCACAAAAGTCCCTGAGTGCCTGATTAAAGCTGTCATAATAAGCAAGAGCAGGATTTTGGTCAATGGCGCTTTGCTGGATGGGAAGAATGCTGTTGATGTAAATGGCAGTATCAGGAAGTGCGTTCTGGATCTGTTTCACTTTCACACGGTAGGCGTCAATAAAAGCAGAGGAATCACCATTGTAAATTTCCAGGTCATTTGCTCCAAAGGACAGGAAAAATACGCTTGGATTCAGACTGATGGCGGTATTGATCTGGTCATCTGCATCGTCAATACGAAGTCCCAGCTTGGCAACTACAATACTGGTGTCAAGAAAACCATATTCTGCAATTGATTCTGTAATAGAGTCTCCTACAATAACAGTTCCCTGAAATGCCTGTTTAATTTGTACATCTGTGAGAATATCGCCAAGAACACCCTCCTCTGAGTCCGATCCGGTGGGCTTTTCTTTCTCGGAAAGTGCACGGATCGCATCCTCTATACTGGAGATATCGGCTGTTTCAAGCTTCTGAAGACGTTCAACTGTTTCCTGACATTGTTTGTCAGTATTGCCTGAACGAGAGCAAAAAAAAGCTACCCCTGCAGCCAGCACTACGACAGCTGGGATAACGGCAAGAATGGTTTTGTTGTTTTTTATATTTTTCAAAATTTAATTCTCCGATAAAAAATTAGATATAATGGAACTGTTCCCTGTATGAACAGTTACGACATAATTCATTTTCCTTCGACATTCATTATAATACCACAGGGAAAAACTTCAAGTATAAAAATGGATTTTTTATATAGGAAATTATACTCTTTTTCCGGCTTTTTGTGGACGAATTTCACGAAAAGGTTTATACTGTCCAAAAAGAACCGGAGGATAACAGGAGGTTAAATGATGGAAGAGAAGAAAAGCAAAATTTTAAGAGGACAGATTCCAACATCTGTATTTTATATTCTTTTTGGACTGTGTCTGGCATTGATGCCTGTAGAAACGGTGAATGTTCTGTGCAAGGTGGTATTTGGGCTGGTTCTGATCGGGGCCGGTGTTTATCACATTCTGATCTTTGTTCTGGAAAAGGATAATTCTACTATATTGGATCTTTTTTCCGGTGTGATCGTGTTGGTGATCGGTATCTTTTTGTTTATGAATCCAACTGTGGTTGTGAAACTGCTGACTCTTATGCTGGGAGCTTTTATTCTGGTGGACAGCATCTGGATGATGCGCGGCAGTATGAAACTGAAGAAGCGCGGGCAGGGCGTTTGGAAGGCATTTCTGGTTGAAAGTCTGATTTTTATAGGACTTGGAGTGTTGATCCTTGTAAATCCATTTTCTGAAATCAGGATGACCGTGCAGATTTCAGGATGTATTTTTGTGGCGAACGGGGTGCTGGATATTATTTTTTATCTGATTCTGAAACACGGGCTGAAAAAAGAGATTCAGGATGGATCAGCTGGTGATGGAAAGAAAGAGGATAAAGTGACAGATGTTGATGTGGCTGTGAAAGATGCTGAAACACCGGACTCAGGTTTTGAACCTGCGAAGAAGGTTGACACGGAGACAGTCGAATCTGGTGCTGAAAATACAGGTGCTCAGGAAGAGCAGACAGATCAGGAAGAGCAGACCAATCAGGAAGAGCAGGCGGATCAGGAAGAACAGGCAAGTCAGAAGCCGGAAGAAGAGGAAATTCTGGAGGAATGGAAGGATTGAAGAGGAACGTTGTGATCATGGATTTTTCTGGAATTTACCAGAATGAGCAGTTCTATGAGGGAGAGCAGATTTCCTGGATAGACCTGAGTGATATTTCAGGAACCAACTGCTATTGCGATGGAGATGCCCAGGCGCAGATTCTGGAACGAATGGAAAAATATCCGGTTTCTGGAATTTATTTTATGGATTCCGGAAATTATCATTATATGAGCAGAATCGGGACCGGGCGGGTGAAAGAGCCCTTCAACCTGCTGGTATTTGACAATCATACAGACATGCAGCTTCCTGCTTTCGGAGGGCTTTTGTCCTGCGGGGGCTGGATTGCAAGTACATTGGAAGAGGTAGAAAAGCTTCAGGAGGTCTGGCTGATTGGGCCGGATGAGGAAGCGTACGGGCAGGTGGAAGAACCCTTTAAGGACAGAGTGCATTTTTTATCCAGGGAGAGGCTGGCTGAGGCAAGGTCGCATATGGCTGAGAAAAAAGGTTCTGAGGAAGAATTGATCAGAAGCTTGGAAATTCCTGCAAATATACCGCTGTATGTCTCTATTGATAAGGATGTGCTCTGCCCGGAGGAAGCAGCCACTACCTGGAGCCAGGGGGATATGACTTTAGAAGAGATGCTGAAAGTACTTCTGGCATTGTGCTCTCATTTTGAAAAAGAGAATGGAAAAATCCTGCAGGTGGATATCTGCGGGGAATGTGATCCGGATAAGAGTATGGAAAGTCCTAAAAATGATCATGCAAACAAGGAACTTTTAAGGTTCTGGAAAAAATGGTTTTGAGTGGAGAGAATAATTTATGAAAAATGAACTTCTGCGGATTGGTCCATTTACGGTCTATGGGTACGGACTGATGATCGCCATTGGAATTCTGGCAGCTTATTTTACCGGAGAATACAGGGCAAAAAAGCGGAAACTGCCCTATGAACACGTTTTTTATCTGGTGGTATGGTGCGTAGTGGGAGGATTCCTGGGCGCCAAGATCCTGTATTGGATTACAGAATGGAAAAGTATCCTGGAAAATCCTGGGTTTCTGAGTGCTACTCTGACCGATGGCTTTGTGGTATTTGGTGGAATTGTTGGTGGAATTTTCACGGCGTATGTATATTGCAGGGTAAAAAAACTGAATTTTCTGAAGTTTTTTGATACGTTAATGCCTTCTGTAGCACTTGCACAGGGATTTGGAAGAATTGGGTGTCTGCTGGCAGGATGCTGTTACGGAAAAGAAACGTCAGGTGCTTTTTCTATTACGTTTCATACGTCTGCATTTGCACCAAATGGGGTGGCGCTGGTTCCTACGCAGATTTATTCCAGTATTCTTGACTTTCTTCATTATGGTTTGTTACTCCTGATTTTGAGAAGCCAGAAAAAAGATGGAGAGACAGCGGCGGCATATCTGATTTTTTATAGTGCAGGAAGATTTGTGCTGGAGTTTTTCCGCGGAGATCTGGCAAGAGGAAGTGTGGGAGTGCTTTCTACGTCGCAGTTTATTTCAGTCTTTACATTTTTGGCAGGAATTGTGCTTCTGGTACAGAGGAAACACGCTCTAGAGCGTGTTTGAAAAAGGCTCTGTGCAAAATGTGCGTCACAATTTGTGGGAGATTTTGCCCGGATGAGGGCGTCGTAGCGGGCTACGACAACCGAATTCGGGTGAAATATACCGCAAAGTGGGGCGTGCAGATTGCAGGAATGATTTTTCAAACAGGCTTTAAGTCATTGAAATGAAAAATAAAGCATACTCTTAAATGAAAAAGCTTTAAGGGGCAGTTATGGGAAATAAAGACGCGGGCAATTTGAGTATGCAGGAGTCAGTTTCACCGGCACAGAACGAGATGTATGCGGATTTTATTGTAAAATATATGGACGATTTTCAGGAAGACCTGGGCGATGTCCCAGGTTTTAGTTTTCAGAAAATAAACGGAATTTACGGGGTAGTTTATGCACCCTTGACAGAAATTGGAAGGTGGAATATCAATACGTATTCCTACAGTTCTATTCCAAAATGTTATACGCATATGGATCTTGGAGGCCTTAGTGCTTCCGGAATTACCCGGCTTCAGGAACAGCCCTACCTTCAGCTGAAAGGAAGCGGAACAGCTGTTGCGGTTGTGGATTCCGGAATTGACTATCGGAATCCGGTTTTTCAGAACGAAATGGGCAGCAGAATCCTCTGTATCTGGGACCAGACCTTACAGGGAGACGGGAAGGAAGTACCTTATGGTCGTGTCTTCTGGAAAAAGGATATTGATCAGGCACTGGCTTCCGGAAATCCTCTTGAAATTGTGCCCTCTGTGGATACGGATGGCCATGGAACCAGAATGGCTGCTATAGCAGCTGGAAATTATTTTCCTGAGGAGAATTTTTCTGGAGCTGCACCAGAAGCTATGCTGATCATTGTGAAAGTGAAGCCTGCGAAAAAATATCTTCGGGAGTTTTATCTTTTCCCTGCAGAAGCGGAGATTTTCCAGGAAAATGACATTATGATGGGAATGGATTTTGCAGTGCGAATTGCGAATGACAGAAGAATGCCTCTTTCTCTGTGCCTTGGAATTGGCAGCAGCCAGGGAGCACATATCGGGAAAAATCCACTGAGTCTTTATGTGGATTATATTTCCCAGTATTCGCTGATTTCAGTTTCTGTTGCAGCTGGAAATGAGGGAGCGGCAAGACATCATTACGCAGGCCGCCTTACAGAGAGAGAAAACCAGGCATTGGCGGAGCTTCGCGTTGGAAACAAGGAGCCAGGATTTACCATGGAATTCTGGGGCGAGCCGCCAGAAATTTATAATCTTTCTTTGCAGTCTCCTACAGGGGAAATTCTGGATATCAGCGCTTCACTGGGGGCGGTGACGCAGGAATTATCTTTTGTCTTTGTGGAAACAAGGGTGAAGGTAAATTATGTTTCTATTGAGAGGCAGACCGGATATACGCTGGTATATTTTCAATTTATCCAGCCGGTACCTGGAATCTGGCGTATTTTTGTTAGAGGAAGAGATGGGCAGAATGTAGGATTTCATATGTGGCTGCCGGTTCAGGGGCTGATTTCGGAGGAAACCTATTTTCTGGAACCATCGCCTTATAATACAGTGACGGCACCTGGAGATTCACTGGAGAGTATTACCGTGACTGCTTACCAGTATCGTGACAACAGCCTGTATGTCCAGGCAAGCAGAGGCTTTATGCCAGATGGAAATGTAGTTCCACAGGTAGCAGCCCCAGGTGTCCAGATCCGGGTACCCCTGTTAAACGGTCCTTACGGAAATGCCTCCGGCACCAGCCTTTCTGCCGCTCAGACTGCCGGTGCGGCTGCACTTTTGTTCGAATGGGCGGTGATACGTGGGAATCAACCCTATTTTACCGGCTCGAGCGTGAAAAATTATATTACACGAGGGGCGGAGCGTGAAGAACGGATGCAGTATCCCAATCGGGACTGGGGATTCGGGAGAATGGATCTTTATCATACATTTGAGTTATTGGCGTGATAAAAATCCTTGATAAAACTTGACACAAAATATTGATTCTTTGTATAATAAACCCATAAAATACGGTGAAAACCTTACGAAGAATGTTTTATCAGAGTAATTGATAGACATAAGAGAAAAGCTGTGAAAATAATCCGATTTAAAAGGAGAAGAATATGAGCCTGAAGATTGAAAAGAAAAATGAAGGAACAAAAGATACTGTAATGCTGTCAGGAAGACTGGACACAACCACAGCTCCTGAATTGGATGTTTTTGCAGAGAAGGAACTGGCAGATACACAGGAACTGGTGCTTGACTTTGCAGATCTTGAGTACATTTCATCTGCTGGTCTGCGTGTGCTTTTGAAATTGCAGAAGGTTATGAATAAAAAAGGAAGTATGAAACTGATCCATGTGGGAGATGTTGTAAAGGAAGTCTTTGAGATTACAGGGTTTACGGATATTTTAACAATAGAGTGACACGCGCTGCAGGTCTGGCAGGTTTTAGGAGTGGTCAGAGAACTTACCATGTGAGGAACCGGTTCAGCGCGCATTTAATAAAGGAATTCTGTATTTTGTGCAGGATTCTTTTTTACATAGTGCAGGAAAAAAGGTATGGTTACCAGGCGGGATGGCAACAGAAGCCTTGGTAGCGTATGGGAAAGGAGCTGTGAAATTTGAAAAGTATTACAGTGGAAGCAAAGATAGAGAATGTGGATAAAGTTACGGAATTTGTAAATGAAGTGTTGGAAGAAAAGGAATGTCCGTTGAAGGTTCAGATGCAGCTGGATGTTGCCATAGATGAGATATTTGGAAATATTGCTTATTATGCTTATGGGAAGGGCAGCGGAAATGCCACAATACAAATTGAAATGGAAGATAATCCGCCGAAAATCACATTGATTTTCATAGACCAGGGAATCCCTTATAATCCACTGGAAAACAAAGATCCGGACATTACACTGGACATTGAAGACAGAGAAATTGGCGGACTTGGAATTTTCCTGGTGAAGAAAACCATGGATGAGCTTTCTTATGAATATGTTGACGGACAGAATATTTTAACCATGAAAAAAGAACTGGCATAAGATAAAAAAACGAAACAGATAAATGTTTACAAAAAAAGGATGACTTTTTTGTGAATATTATATCCAAATATTTTGAGCTAACCTAATTGTTTTTGCACGCCTTATTTGGTATACTGTATAAAACAAAAGAAAGCAGGAAAATATTATGAAGAGAGGCAGTATTTTTGAAACGGATGGTATCCCGCGGATACAGGAAGCCCTTCCTCTTGCGTTGCAGCATGTTGTTGCAATGATCGTGGGATGTGTCACCCCTGCCATTATTGTGGCAGGCGCAGCAGGGCTTGAGAATAAGGATCAGGTCATTCTTATTCAGGCAGCTCTGGTAGTTGCTGCGTTGTCTACCTTGCTCCAGCTTTTTCCCATTGGGAAGAAGTACAGGATTGGTTCAGGACTTCCCATCATTATGGGTGTCAGCTTCGCATATGTACCAAGTATGCAGGCCATTGCGGACGGGTACGGAATCGACACCATTTTGGGAGCCCAGATTGTAGGCGGTGTTGTTGCCGTTATCATGGGAATTATGGTAAAAAAGATCAGGGTATTTTTTCCACCTCTGATCACAGGAACAGTGGTATTTACCATCGGACTTTCCCTGTATCCCACTGCGATCAACTACATGGCTGGTGGAACCTCTAATCCGGATTATGGCTCCTGGCAGAACTGGCTGGTGGCTTTCTTTACCCTTGCAGTGGTAACGGTCCTGAACCACTTTGGAAAAGGAATCTGGAAGCTTTCTTCTATTCTGATTGGTATGCTGGCCGGATATGTGGTATCCATTCCATTCGGAATGGTGGATCTTTCAAGCGTGGGTAAGGCAAGTGTGTTCCAGGTACCACAGCCGTTGCACTTCGGAGTGCATTTTGAGATTTCTGCATGTGTAGCCATCGGACTGCTTTTTGCAATTAACTCGATTCAGGCAATTGGTGACTACTCTGCAACTACCATCGGTGCTATGAACCGGACTCCCAAGGATTCAGAGCTTCAGGGTGGTATTGTAGCTTATGGTATTACCAATATTCTTGGAGCCCTGTTCGGAGGACTTCCAACTGCAACATACAGCCAGAACGTTGGTATTGTTACCACGACCAAGGTTATCAACCGCTGGGTTCTGGGACTGGCAGCTGCGTTCCTTGGAATTGCCGGATTTGTGCCGAAATTTTCAGCACTTCTGACCACGATTCCCCAGTGCGTATTGGGTGGTGCCACAGTTTCCGTATTTGCATCTATTGCTATGACAGGTATGAAGCTGGTGGCTTCTGCAGAGATGGATTACCGTAATTCCTCCATTGTAGGTCTGGCTGCAGCACTTGGTGTGGGCGTTTCCCAGGCAAATGCAGCACTTGCCACACTTCCTGCATGGGTGACTACCATTTTCGGGAAATCTCCGGTTGTGCTGGCAACGATCATAGCAGTCTGTCTGAACCTGATCCTGCCCAAGTCAAGGGATGAGGAGAAAGAAGAGAAAATTTATGACAGCCAGGTTCAGGAGAAACTGGAAGAAGATCATAAGATGTTTGGAAATGATCAGGAATAAGGCAGAAGAAATCATGGATTTTTGCTGATTGTGTGAAAAATAAAAAAAGTAAGAACTCCTTTGTTCTGTAAGATCAGTTAGAGCCTTTTTTAAACACGCTCTAACTGATCTTATAGAGAAAGGAGTTCTTTTCTTTTTCGTGAGCCACAAGAAAAACATGTAGAATATGTTTCGCCCTGTTTAAATCATGATACCGTATAGGGAGATTCTCTGCAGGGTTTGAACTCAGAACGGCGAGGTTATTTTGTTACTGTCCACTGGTAACGTTATTTTCTGTATACGCAGACCGGAAGTCCGTCTTCGCCCATAGGCAGTTCTACATTTCCCTGAATCAGCGGACGTGCATAATGGATGAAATCCTCTGTCACGTCAGAACCGTCCTGGCTGATCCAGGAAAGGGGAACGGTTTTCTCCTCATTACAGATTTCATTGACATCCTCAAGTCCACATCTCATCTGGTAAACGCCCTTAGAGGTCTCCTGACGGATGAAAGATACCATTTTCCCAGTTTCGCCTTTCAGCGCAGCCTGAACGCCGAAAATACCGGCTGTAATGGCCTCCTGGCGATCCGTGTCAGAGAGCATGGAGGCACTGCAGCGCTGGCTTACATTCAGTTCAATGGAGCGGGCTTTCACGCCAAGTCGGCTTCGCACCAGGTTTTCCAGATATTTGCCGCAGCCTGCCAGCATTTTATGACCAAAAGTATCGGTGCCTACAGAATTGTCATATTCGCAGATAAAAGTTCCCTTATTATCATGAATGCCTTCGGAAACGCAGACAACAACATTACAGTTTTTTTCGAAGCAGGCTTCTGTTTTTTTCAAAAATTCTTCTGTATCGAAGGCTGTTTCAGGAAGATAAATAAGAAGCGGGTTATCGCCGGTATATTTGCGGGCGAGAGCGCTGGCTGCTGTGAGCCATCCGGCATGACGTCCCATGATTTCTACGATGGTCACGGATTTTTTCTCATAAACATTGGCATCCAGGGTGATTTCACGAACTGTGGAAGCCACATATCTGGCAGCACTGCCGAAGCCAGGAGTGTGATCAGTATGCACAAGATCATTGTCAATGGTCTTCGGCTCTCCGATAATGCGGATGTCACTGCCAATCATGGCTGCGTAGCGGGAAAGCTTGCTCACAGTATCCATGGAATCGTTGCCGCCGATGTAGAAAAACCAGCCGATATTCATCTCCTCAAATTTGCGGAAAAGCTCTGGGTATACCGGATCTTCCAGAGATTCCGGAAGCTTATAGCGGCAGGAACCCAGGTAAGCGCCTGGGGTGTAGGTAAGATATTTCAGCTTTTCCCCGGGAAGTGCTTCTTCAAAGTCAAGGATGGTGCCCTTCAGAAATCCTTCAATACCGTTTATCATGCCGTAAACATGTCCGATTTCTTCCTGTTTTATGCCCTCAGAAACTACACCATAAAGGCTGCTGTTGATAACTGCAGTAGGTCCGCCGGATTGTCCGACGATCAAGTTCTTTTTTTCCATTTTAATGAAACCTCCTGTTGTTCTTAGCGCCTGTTTGAAAAAGGTTTGCTGCAAAATATACCGCAAATTGTGACGCACATCTTGCTGGAATGATTTTTCAAAAACACGCTTTGGTATTTTTATTATAACAGGAGAGAGCGTATGTGGCAAATGAGAAAAATACGATTGTGGGAAAAGGCAGGATGGATTATAATAAGAAGCAGGGAAACTGCAAGAAAGCTGGGATTATATATGGAAGAAGAGCGTGATATGCGGTATGAAAAATTCCAGACAACAGGACAGGAGCGGATTCGGCTTGCCTGCGCTTTGGAAGGATTTTTTTTAACAAATGAGTGCGAAGAAGAGAAAAAAACTGCCTATGGCCAGTATCTGAAGCGAAGAATCCGTCCTGCTATGGAAGCTTTGATCCGGGAAGAGAACGTGGGAAAAATGGAGCTCTTGGAGAGTTTTGGCTGGTTTGGAGCAGAAGAACTGGAGAATTTTATCTGTACTGCCAGAAGAGAGCGAAAGCTGGAGAGCCTGGTGTGGCTGATGAGGTTAAAGGATCAGAAATACGGATATAAAGAGAAAAAATTTGACCTTTAGCAGGAAAGAAAGCGAAACTATGCAGGACAATAAAGAAAGAAAAATGTCTGAAAATACAGGCAGTTTCATAAAGAAAAAAAGGCAATACCAGGAAATGGGAATGAAAATCCTGCATACCTGCAGGAGTGAAATCTGTGCAAGATTTCCATTTTTTTCTTATGCATCAGCAGCCCTTTCGGCGGTTGTGGAGACAAAAATGTCTCCAAACAGCATGGAAAATGAGAACTCTTTGCAGTCCTGGATCCATGGAATTGGAACTGACGGTGAGAGGATAATAGCAGACCCTGTATTCCTGATCTATATCTGGGCAGAAAAGCCGGAAAGGCTGAAAAGAGGCTGCCTGCACATGTTGTTTCACTGTCTTTATCAGCATCCTTTTTCTGACAAAAAGATGGAAGCAAGATTATGGAATGTGGCCTGTGATCTGGCTGTGGAGCTTCTGATCTGGCAGAATATTCCGGAAAATTTATGGCAATATTCGTCAGAAGAACTGCAAAAAAGAAGACAGATTTTTGAATTTTTTAAAGGCAGAAATTGCTCTGCTCAGGTACTTTATCAGCTTCTGAAACAGGAAAAATTCCCGTTTAATATTGAAGAGCTGGAATCTCTTTTTTCCTTTGATGATCATTCCCTATGGAGTGTAAATCCATGGAAAAGGGAACAAAAACGGAGCAGGTGGGAAAAGATTCTTACATATACCACCCTTGGAAGGGAGCGGCAGAAGCATCGGATCGGAGCAAGTTCTGGAAATAAAGAAGAGGAACTGGAGGAACTGTACAAAAGCCGATATGATTATCGGAAATTTCTCCGAAAATTTGCTTTTCCCAGGGAAGAAATCCAATTGGATGAGGATAGCTTTGATTATATTTTTTATAATTTTGGAATGAAGCAGTATGGAAATCTGCCGCTGATCGAGCCGTTGGAGTACAAAGAAGTGAATCGTCTGGAGGAATTGGTGATCGCCATTGATACCTCTGGTTCCTGTTCCAGAGAGATGGTCCGGAGATTCCTTAGAGAGACCTACCAGATCCTCAGCACCAGGGAGAATTTTTTTAAGAAAATGAAAGTATATATTGTCCAATGTGACTGTTGTATTCAGTGGTACCAGGTGATCCATTCAGAGGAAGAATGGAAAGAATATATGCAGAAGATAACCATACAGGGACGGGGCGGAACCGATTTCAGGCCTGTTTTTGAACTGATCAGAAAGGAACAGGAGAAGCGGGAATTGCAGAATCTGAAGGCTTTGATCTACTTTACTGACGGAGATGGGATTTATCCGAGACAGAAACCGGATTATGAAACGGCCTTTGTATTTGTGAAAAAGACGGAAAATATGAGACTTGTGCCGGACTGGGCTTATAAACTGGTTATCGGCGAAAGGACAAAAATATGAATATCAAAGACGCAAAAAATGAGATTATCCATACCCTTGCTGCTTATCTGAAAAAGGACGGGAATGGAGTTTATACCTATCCTTTGGTACGGCAGCGCCCAATCCTTCTGATCGGTCCGCCGGGAATCGGAAAAACTGCTGTTATGGAGCAGGTTGCAGCCGAATGTAAGGTGGGCTTGGTGGCTTACACCATCACGCATCATACTCGTCAGAGTGCAGTGGGACTTCCCAAAATTGTCACCAGGAATTACGGTGGTACGGAAATTGATATAACAGAATACACCATGAGTGAAATTATTGCTTCTGTGTATGAGTACATGGAACAAACGGGAAAAAAGGAGGGAATCCTTTTTATAGATGAGATCAATTGCGTGTCGGAGACGTTGGCCCCGGCTATGCTGCAGTTTTTGCAGAACAAGACCTTTGGAACCCATAAGGTACCGCAGGGATGGATTATTGTAGCTGCTGGCAATCCGCCTGCATACAACAAATCGGTCCGGGAATTTGACATTGTTACGCTGGATCGTGTAAGAAAGATTTCCATACAGGCAGATACAGATGTATGGCTGGAATATGCGGGGGAAAAGGGCATACATGGCGCAATTTTGTCCTATCTTTCCCTTAAAAAAGAGAATTTTTATATGGTAGAAAATACAGTAGATGGCAAGTTTTTTGTGACTGCCAGAGGTTGGGAGGACCTTTCCGAAATCCTGAAAAGTTATGAGGAACTGCAAGTGGAAATCGGAGAGGAACTGATTGGGGAATTCCTTCAAAAAGAGGAAATTGCAAGAGATTTTGCCGGTTATTACAGACTGTATGAGAAGTATAAATCTGATTATCAGATACAGGAAATTCTTGATGGAAATGTAACTACCAGGCAGCTGAAGACTTGTTGCGATATGGGAAAAAAAGCATCTTTTGAAGAACGCTTTACTGTAACCGAAATGCTTCTTGAAGCTGTGACAGAAAGAATTTCAGTCTTTCAGAAAACAGATGAAAAGATAGAAAAACTATACGAAAATCTTAAATTGCTGAAGATTTTTTTGCAGGAAAAGAACAGCGTAGAAGCTATGGAACAGTTTGTTGCTTCCAGAAGAAAAGCACTAGATGCGAAAATCTGTTCAGAGCTTCTGACAGCAGAAGAAGCTGCTAGGGAAGAGGAACAGATCAGAATTCTGGAAGAGTATTTTTTTCAGTTGAAAGAGCTGCATATTTCTGACGTGGCAGAAGGAATAGAACAAATCGGCGAAAGGTTTGGCAATGTTTGCAGATTACGAAACGAGAAACTTGAGGAAACGAAGAAGATGCTGGAACAAGCCTTTTCTTTTCTGGAAGAGTGCTTTGGGGAAGGGCAGGAATTGCTGTTGTTTGAGACTGGCCTGACAGGAGATGACAGATGCAGTATTTTCATCTCTCAGTATGGCTGTCCTTCTTATTTTAAACATTGTGAACTTTTGCTTTACAGCAAAAAAGAAAATGAGATGCGAAAAGAGTGCAGGGATTTGCTGGAAGAATAAGTGAAGAATGTAGGAATTACTGATGCAGAAGGTATGGCGTGTATAATAATCTGATCGCGAAATCATGCTTTGCATGATCTCGCGCCGCAATTCTCGGGTTTTCTGTGAACTTTGTTCACAAAAAACACCTCGCGGAATGTTACCGGTGAACAGGAACTGTTGCTGTTCACTGGTAATATATCCTGAGACAGAGGTTGCAGGAAAATTTTATAGCCTATATAATATAGAGAGACTTTAAAAGTTTTATATATGCGAAACTTCAGATTATGTGAATGATATTGGTAGAAGGAGGTTGCCATGAGCGAAGATAAGAAACCCAAAAAGAAGAAAAAAGCAGGAGATATATTTCTCACAATTGTACTGATTGCTGCAATCTGTATATTTTGCTACGCGGCATACAATCTTTATCACATTTATACAGAGTATAAGAAAGGCTCAGATGAGTATAATGCGATTGCCCAGATGGCGGTGACAGAGCGTGATCCGGATCAGGACAGTACCAGTGAAAGTGAGGAAGCAGCAGGACCAGACGGACCGTCTCTGAAGGCCCCGCTGGATATTGATTTTGATTCTCTTCGAAGCATTAATACAGATGTGATCGGCTGGATCTATGTGGAGGCACTTGATGGTGTCAGCTATCCGGTGGTAAAGGGAACTGACAATGACCAGTATCTTCATCTGACATATGAGAAGAATTATAATTTTGCCGGAACTATTTTCATTGATTATGAGAATAAGGCAGATTTCAGTGACTGCAATACGCTGGTATATGGTCACAATATGAAGAACGGGACTATGTTTGGACAGCTGAAGAATTTCAGTAAGGATGATTCTGCTTACAATAAGAGCAAATATTTCTGGATCTTTACCCCGGAGAAGACTTACCGGTATGAGATTATTTCTGCGTATACCACAGCGGTAAACAGTGATACATATACACTGTTTAAGGGACCTGGACAGGAGTTTGTGGATTATATGAATAAAATAGTCTCCTATTCTGATGTTAAGACTACACCAGGTGAGTTGGGCGTAGACGACAAGATCGTTACCCTTTCCACATGTACCGGTAATGAGTCTACCCGTTATGTGGTTCAGGGAAAAAGAGTGGATACTTTGGATGTTGTGAAGAAATCAGACAGCACGAAGCAGACAGGTGATAATTAGAATCGGATCTTCTTGAAAAAAGCATGCAGACCTGTAAACGGCCGGGAAATTTCTGCAGGGCTGCAGAGGGATTTTGAGAGAGATATCGGAAAGCATATTACTGAAAAATGTGTACCGTATAATGATTGGAGGAATGGACATGAGTAAGGAAGTGGAAAGGCTTCAGGAGCTGATCGACCAGTACGATAATATTGTATTTTTCGGAGGAGCAGGAGTTTCTACGGAGAGCGGGATCCCGGATTTTCGAAGCCAGGACGGACTTTATAATCAGAAGTATGATTATCCGCCGGAAACTATTTTAAGTCATACCTTTTTCATGGGTCATCCTGAGGAATTTTATCGTTTTTATCAGGACAAGATGCTATGCGATACAGCGAAGCCGAATGCAGCTCATCTGAAGCTGGCAGAGCTGGAAGAAGCCGGAAAGCTGAAAGCAGTTATCACCCAGAATATTGATAATCTGCATCAGATGGCAGGCAGTAAACATGTACTGGAGCTTCACGGAAGTGTATACCGGAATTACTGTATGAGATGCGGAAAATCCTATGACTTTAAATATATGAAAGCAGCGGAAGGGGTTCCAAGGTGCTCCTGCGGTGGAATTATCAAGCCGGATGTGGTTCTTTATGAAGAAGGACTGAATGACCGCACTATCAATGAGTCTGTGCGTGCCATTTCCCAGGCGCAGGTTCTTATTATAGGAGGGACGTCCCTGGCTGTTTATCCTGCGGCAGGATTGATCGATTACTTTTCCGGAGAACATCTGGTAGTGATCAACAAGTCCCCGACACCAAGAGATCGGTATGCAGATCTTTTGATCAAGGAGCCTATCGGACAGGTGTTTTCCCAGATAAAAGTAAAAAAATAGTGTGCTGAAAAAGGTTCTAAAGCAGAAATGAAGCAGGTAAATAAGGAGTTTATATATGGCAGCAGTTGTTTATGAAGTTGGAGATATTGTTACATTGAAGAAGGGTCATCCATGCGGCAGCAAAGAATGGGAAATCTTAAGAGTAGGTGCAGATTTTCGCCTGAAATGTATGGGCTGTGGACACCAGATCATGGTACCGCGGAAGATGGTGGAGAAAAACACAAAAAATCTTCAAAAAAAGGAAAAATAATGCTTTACAGCCTGAAAAAAGTATGTTAGAATCAAAAATCGTGATATATAAAATATCCTTGCTCTTTGACAGGCAAAGGGCCAACAGACCATAAGGAGGTAAGACAAGCATGAACAAGTACGAGTTAGCATTAGTTGTTAGCGCAAAAGTTGAAGACGAAGTACGTGATGCAGTAGTTGAGAAAGCTAAAGGATACATCACTCGTTACAATGGCGTTATCACAGACGTTGAAGAATGGGGTAAGAAGAAATTAGCTTACGAGATTCAGAAAATGCATGAAGGCTTCTACTACTTTATTCAGTTTGAGGCAGACGCACAGTGTCCGGCAGAAGTAGAAAGACATGTACGTATCATGGACAACGTATTAAGATACTTAGTTGTCAGAAAAGACGCATAATCTTTTTGCATAATCGGATTTAGAAAGCACCATTAAGAGCCCGTTCACTTAGTATATTAAGAGAGGTAAGAAGAATGAACAAAGTAATTTTAATGGGACGCTTAACAAGAGATCCTGAGGTAAGATATTCCGCAGGAGAGAATGCACTGGCAATTGCCAGATACACATTAGCGGTAGACAGAAGATTCCGTCGCGATGGAGAAGCAAGTGCTGATTTCATTCAGTGTGTTTCTTTTGGACGTACGGCAGAGTTTGCTGAGAAGTATTTCCGTCAGGGACTGAAGATTGCCGTTACAGGTCGTATTCAGACCGGAAGCTATACCAACCGTGATGGACAGAAGGTTTACACTACAGAGGTTGTTGTGGAAGATCAGGAGTTTGCTGAGAGCAAGGCTTCCAGCGACAGTTATGCTGCTTCCCATCCGCGCACAAGTGCACCGGAGGCATCTATGCCGAACCCGGGAACCGCTGCAGAGGGCTTTATGAACATTCCGGATGGCATTGACGAGGAATTGCCATTTAACTAGAGCTTAGCTCTTAGAACTGAATAAAACAGGAGGAAAACCAACATGGCTTACAATAATAGAAGCGAAAGACCAGATTCTCCAATGAAGAGAAGAGGCGGCCGCAGAAGAAAAAAAGTTTGCGTATTCTGTGGTAAAGAGAATAACGAGATCGATTACAAGGATGTAGCAAAATTAAGAAAATATGTTTCCGAGAGAGGAAAAATCCTTCCTAGAAGAATCACAGGAAACTGCGCGAAACATCAGAGAGCTCTGACTGTTGCTGTTAAGAGAGCACGTCATCTTGCTATGATGCCATACATCCAGGACTAATTTGGAAGTGTTTACCGCCATCCGGAAGGATGGCGGTTTTTCTATCTAGAGCGTGTTTGAAAAACCATTTCCGCAATCTGCACGCCCCACTTTGCGGTATATTTCACCCGAATTCGGTTGCCGTAGCCCACTACGGCGCCCTCATCCGGGCAAAATCTCCCACAAATTGTAACGCACATCTTGCAGAAAGCCTTTTTCAAACACGCTCTAATCTTCTATGGAAAAATACTCAGAAATCTGTTATACTATCTGGCAAAGGCGTATTTTGCCTGTCACTATGTAAAAGGTACCTGAGGATTTGTAAGTGAGGATAAACTTATGAATAAAAAACTGAAATTCAAGGGATCCATGAAGCAGTTCATGAGGTGGCCACTGTATCTGACCATTCTTCTTATATGGCTGGATATTCTTATTTTTATGGTAAGTGTGAAAGCAGGAATTCTTGCTACACTTGGAATTGTGGTATATATTGTGGCAGCACTTCTGCTTACCCGCTTTCACAGGCCGCTGATTCTCAATGATCTGATCGCGTTTGCCAATCAGTATGAATCTCTTGAGAAGCGTCTTCTGGATGATCTGGCTCTTCCTTATGCCATTATGGACACCAATGGAAGAATGATCTGGTCCAACAAGGTATTTGCAGAGCTTACCGGGAAAGAACAGCTGTATAACAAGCACATTACCACTATTTTTCCGGAGATCACACCGGATAAACTTCCTGTACCTGAGAAACAGGAGATCACAGAGATGAGCACCAACTTTGGTGACAGGATCTATCGTGTTTCCATGCAGCTGGTTACTATGAAAGATGTGGTAAATGAAGCCCGTATTCTGGAAAATGTGGATGCAGACATTAATCTTGTGGCAATGTTTTTCTATGATGAGACAGAGCTTCAGGAATATATTCAGAAGAATGAGGATGATAAGCTGGTAGTTGCTCTGGCATATCTGGACAATTATGAAGAAGCTCTGGAAGGTGTGGAAGAAGTCAGAAGATCCCTTCTGATCGCACTGATCGACAGGAAAATCACCAAGTATTTTTCCAATTTTGACGGACTTGTACGCAAGCTGGAGCGGGATAAATACTTCCTGATCATGCGTCAGAGTTCCCTGGAAGCATTGAAAGAACAGCGTTTTCATATTCTGGATGAAGTTAAGACGGTCAATATTGGTAATGAAATGGCAGTCACCCTAAGTATCGGTATTGGTCTGAACGGCGCAAACTATCTGCAGAATTATGAATATTGCCGTATTGCCATTGAGATGGCTCTTGGACGCGGCGGTGACCAGGTAGTAATTAAGAATGGAGATTCTATCGCCTATTTTGGCGGAAAATCCCAGCAGGTGGAGAAAAATACCCGCGTAAAGGCCCGAGTGAAGGCACAGGCGCTGAAAGAGTTTATGAGCACCAAGGATCGTGTTGTGGTTATGGGACATAAGATCACAGACGTAGATGCCCTTGGGGCTGCAATCGGTATTTATCGCGCAGGAAAGACCCTTGGCAAGCCGGTCCATATTGTAGTAAATGATCCGACCACATCCATCCGTCCGTTGATGGCGGGGTATATCAATAATCCGGATTATGAGCCTTCCATGTTTGTAGATTGTGCCCAGGCAAAGGATCTTGTGGATAATAATACAGTTGTGGTTGTGGTGGACACAAACAAACCAAGTTATACAGAGTGTCAGGATCTTCTTTATCTGACCAGGACGATCGTGGTGCTGGATCATCACAGAAGAGGCAGTGAAGTGATACAGAACGCAGTACTTTCCTATGTGGAGCCATATGCATCCTCCACATGTGAGATGGTTGCCGAGATCCTTCAGTATTTTGACGAGGATCTGCGTCTTCGCAGCCTGGAGGCGGATTGTCTGTATGCAGGTATGGTAATTGATACCAATAATTTTACTACACGCTCCGGCGTGCGTACTTTCGAAGCAGCTGCTTATCTTCGGAGAAATGGCGCAGATATTACAAGAGTCCGCAAAATGCTTCGGGATAACATTGATGCATATAAGGCAAGAGCGGAAGTTGTCCGCACTGCCCAGATTTACAGAAATTGTTTTGCAATAGGAAGATGCCCCAGCGAGGGGTTGGAAAGTCCTACAGTAGTAGGAGCCCAGGCCGCAAATGAGCTTCTGAATATTGCAGGTGTGAAGGCTTCTTTTGTTCTTACTCCATATAATAATGAGGTGTATGTAAGTGCCCGTGCCATTGATGAGGTCAATGTGCAGGTTATGATGGAGAGAATGGGCGGCGGAGGTCATCTGAACATTGCCGGAGCCCAGGTGAAGGCTACAGAAGATGAGACAGAGAAAATGATCAAAGATATTATAGATCAGTTATACCAGGAAGGAGAATTCAAAGAATGAAAGTAATTTTACTGGAAGATGTAAAAGCCCTTGGAAAAAAGGGAGAGATTGTAAACGTCAGTGACGGATATGCAAGAAACATGATCCTGCCGAAGAAGATTGGACTTGAGGCAACTCCAAAGAACTTAAATGATCTGAAGCTTCAGAAGGCAAATGAAGAGAAAGTTGCCCAGGAGAATTTAGAAGCTGCCAGAGCTTTTGCCAAGAATCTTGAAGATAAAGAGGTTATTCTTACTCTTAAAGTGGGAGAGGGCGGAAGAACATTTGGCTCTGTTTCCACAAAAGAAATTTCAGAAGCTGCCAAGAAACAGCTGAATCTCGATATAGAGAAAAAGAAACTGGTACTTCCAAACCCAATCCGCAATCTTGGCGTAACAAATGTACCGGTTAAGCTTCATCCTAAGGTAACCGGAAGCCTGAAAGTATGGGTAAAGGAAGAGGCATAAGGGCTACTGTGAAGAAGTGTAAACAGTAATGCATAAAGCTGCAGGAGAGGATGTTTTTTACGAAATGGAAGAAGCATTGATCAAGAGGATACTTCCTCACAGCATTGAAGCGGAACAGTCCGTTATTGGTTCCATGATCCTGGACCGTGATGCCATTCTGGTAGCATCAGAGATTCTTACAAGTGATGACTTTTACCAGAGCCAGTATGGTATTATTTTTGATGCCATGGTGGAGTTATGTAATGAAGGAAAGCCGGTGGATCTGATCACTCTTCAGAACCGTCTGAAAGAGAAGGAACTTCCACCAGATATCAGCAGTATGGAATATGTAAGAGATCTGATTTCTGCAGTTCCCACTTCTGCCAACGTAAAGTATTATGCCAATATTGTCAGCGAAAAGGCTGTCCTTCGAAGACTGATCAAAGTGAATGAGGAAGTGGAAAATGCCTGCTATATGGAGAAAGAAGGCACACAAATGATCCTGGAGGAAGCGGAGAAGAAATTGTTTAATGTTCTTCAGAGACGCTCCAGTGATGAGTTTGTGCCTATCCAGCAGGTGGTTTTGAATGCGGTGAACAATATTGAGAAAGCTTCCAAGATGAAGGGAACGGTAACTGGTATTCCTACCGGTTTCGTGGATCTGGATTACAAGACCTCCGGAATGCATGCTTCAGACCTGGTGCTGATCGCAGCCCGTCCGTCTATGGGAAAAACTGCTTTCGTTCTTAATATTGCCCAGTATATGGCATTTCGTAAGGACGTTACGGTAGCGATATTCAGTCTGGAGATGTCCAAGGAGCAGCTTGTAAACCGTCTCCTTGCCATGGAATCTCATGTGGATTCCCAGAATATGAGAACTGGTAATCTGAAAGACGAGGATTGGACCAAGCTGGTGGAGGGTGCAGATATTATCGGACGCTCTAATCTTATTATTGATGATACCCCCGGTATTTCCATTTCCGAGCTGCGTTCCAAGTGCCGAAAATACAAATTAGAGCACAATCTTGGAATTATTATGATTGATTATCTTCAGCTGATGAGTGGAAGCGGACATTCTGATTCCAGACAGCAGGAAATTTCCGATATTTCACGTTCCCTGAAAGCACTTGCCCGTGAGATCAGCGTTCCGGTCATTGCACTTTCACAGCTCAGTCGAGCTGTAGAGCAGCGCCCGGATCACAGACCTATGCTTTCTGACCTGCGAGAGTCGGGAGCTATTGAGCAGGATGCTGATATGGTAATGTTTATCTACCGTGATGATTATTATCATAAGGATACGGAGAAAAAGGGAATTGC
This sequence comes from Blautia faecis, assembly GCF_027662325.1. Lineage (NCBI taxonomy): Bacteria > Bacillati > Bacillota > Clostridia > Lachnospirales > Lachnospiraceae > Blautia > Blautia faecis. Next base: position 31,603 of record NZ_JAQDKY010000026.1, read on the forward strand.
TGAGATCATTATAGCGAAACAGAGAAACGGTCCTATTGGTACCGTTGAGCTGGTATGGCTGCCTCAGTATACACAGTTTGTAAATATGAAAAAATAAGGAAATGCTGATTGATTATGGTATTTCTTCGAAAAGGCCGGCATGTTATGTCGACCTTTTTTTCTTGCATTTGAAAGACCTTTTGTTATAATAAAAACAGTGAATTATGCTATTGTCCATACGGATGCTGTCTGGCAGCCAGACCGATTTGTTTTGTGGACAGCAACAATTTCATGAGGAGGGGTAGTATGGAAAAATGCTATACCGTGGCTGAGACTGTGAAGCTGACAGGGGTGAAATCTTATGTCCTTCGTTACTGGGAGGATGAACTTTCCCTTCCTATTCGCAGAAATGAGCTGGGGCATCGCTGCTACACCCAGGATGATATTCAACTGTTTTTGAACATTAAAGAACTAAAGAACAGAGGCTTGCAGCTTCGGGCGATACATGATCTTCTTCCAAAACTTACAAAAAAAGAAGGAATGGAAGTAATCGTGCCGGAAGAAAAGGATAAAATACATTTACTGGAATCTGAGAGTATAGAAAAAGAAGAGAATGAAACAAGAGATACACTTCGGGAAGAACTGCTGGAGAATGTTCAGAATTTTAAAGCGGAGCCAGATAAAAAGATTCTGGAGTTTCAGGAGATATTAGAACGTCTGATTACTCAGGAGCTTCATGCCAAAAAAGAAGGAGAAGACAGGTGGCGCACTCTGGATGCAGCCATCAGGAGACAGCAGATGGCAAGAAGAGAAGCAGCTGCATCTTCGGAGAAGAAGGGAAAAAAGAAAAACGGAGTGTAGAATGCGGTTGAAAAAGGGGAGCTCCATAGGAAGCTCCCCTTCATGCTATCATCACTTATGTGGGAAAATCAACCCTCGCTGATAGCGCCTGTAGGACAGGCATCAGCACAAGTTCCGCAGTCCATGCAGGAATCTGCATCGATTACGTAATGATCATCTCCCTGAGAAATAGCACCTGCTGGGCACTCGCTCTCGCATGTTCCACAGCTTACGCACTCGTCAGAAATTACATATGCCATTGTTATATCCTCCTTTAATCTCTTTAGTTCCCTTATGATTACTGTTCACAGAGTGAACAGAAACCCTTTCTGGGATATGAGTCTATTCTAATATATATGTCAAAGGATATCAAGTACAAAATTATAAACAAAATTTTAGAATTGTGACGGTTGCGCAAATGTGTATTTGGTATTATAATAGTGGAACGTGGAGAGTTACTGCCGGTTTTGATGTAATGGCAGGGAATTTTTTACGAGAGAAGCAGTTGCTGGTCAGGTATGAACAGTAACTCGATATAAAAAAGGAGGAAACAGATCATGGCACAGGTGACAAAAGATATGCTGATTGGTCAGCTTCTTCAGTTAGATCCTAATATGGCTGGTATTCTTATGGCATCCGGTATGGGATGTGTAGGATGCCCATCCGCACAGATGGAATCTCTGGAGGAGGCTGCTATGGTACACGGAATTGATGCTGATGTTTTAATCCAGCAGCTGAACGATTATCTTGCAGGCCGTTAGTATATAGTTTCTTGACGGGCTGTTCCGGTTGAGAAGGTAACCCCGACAGAGTATATACGAACTTATAATAAAAAGGACTGGCGATTTGCCAGTCCTTTTTAATAAGGTTTTAGAGCGTGTTTGAAAAAGGCTTTCTGCAAGATGTGCGTCACAATTTGCGGGAATGATTTTTCAAACACGCTCTAGCATGTTCAAAATGTCTGCGCAGCGTGCAGGCATTTTGGAATTGTCAGGCGGAGAATCCTGCAGGCAGGATTCTTTTTATTTCAGATTTTTGCAAGCTGCTGCAAGGCTTTGCGGGAAATGAGCTCACCATGTTCCTTTAAATGAGCCTCTCCGGCAGCAGTAAAAGCGCGTCCGCTGCCGTATTCAGAAAGAATATTGCATACTTTATTGAATTCTTCTGCTGTGCAGGAGGATTGATGTACAATCAGCTGGTAAAGGGAATTTTCATCCTTGTAAAGAGTATTGACGCCTTTATAGAATCCATCCAGTCCATGTGCGGCAGCAATGACATCATCCAGAGTATGGAAAGTATAGAGCCGTATCAGGTTTACCGAAACTTTCCGGGTATTGGAAACAGATTCAGAAGCTTCCGTACTTCTGGAAGTCCTGGAAGCTCCAGATTCTTTGACCTCCTTGTTACTGGAAGAAGCTCCCTGAGAGGCTGCTTTCTGTGTCTCCTCATATAATTTCTGGAAGATATCGATGATATTATCAGCACCATCGAAATGAAGGGTATCCTGCTTGGTTTTCTTATATGGTGAAAATTTGGAGAAACGAGTGTCAAGTTCTTCGGGATCCTCTACCTTGGTGACAATCAGAATGACACTTTCACCGTTTACGGGAATTGCCTCGATCATCAGCGGGATGTTATCAGCTTCAAAGCCAAATTCAATCTGAGCCTGCTGCATCATTTCACGGAAAAGCTTCTTGGCTTTATCTGTGCCGTAGGCAAGCTCGCTGATACGGATCTGGTGGCTGTCCAGATCTTCCTTTGTAAGAGTACAGCGGATTTGATTGTCACTGATTTTTTCTATTTTCATATGATCACATCCTGTTCTTGGAAATAGTGTTTATTATTAAAAGATTACCATAATCAGTTGTTAATGCTCACTTCGCGAATAACAACACACTTCGCGATGCACAGAAATCATACATTCGCATGATTTCGCACCGGGTTTCCCAGGTTTTCTGTGAACTATATTCACAAAAACACCTCGCGGAACACTACCAGTGAACAGTAACAATCAGCTATCTTGATTCCTCATTGTATAATATATGTTTCAAAAGTGCAATAGGAAAAAAACAGGTAATTTCAGTTTGTAAATTTCAGTTGCAACTTATTAAATTTTTCGAAACAGAATGGAAAAAAAGAATAAACTGGTCAAAATCTATTGCATAATGGAAAATGAATCCGTATAATGGGGAACAAGAAAAAAGAAATGGATCTGTGACTCACAAGCAATTGAGAACAGAGATAACACAGATTCGTATTAAATATTAACATTAACATCTATTTTTTCTAAAAACAGCGTCGATTTATCATGCAGCGTATCAGCTGGGGCGGTGTTTGCATTCCCTGAAGATGAAATGAGTTCACATTCCGTCTCTTTTTTCTGCAAAATGATTCAGGTGTTTTCTGAATCCATAAAGGAGGAAAGGAGGTTAGGACACGAAGCGTATATCACGATCAGGAAAGGAAGAATCCTGCAGATCGCTGGAGGGTGAGCTGAATCAGTATGAAGAACTGGGAATTGCTCTTTATCTGGAAGGGCTGCCCAGTGATGCCAGAGCCATTGCAAAAGCCTGTCAGATTGCAGATGGCGGAGGATATATGCGGGATTATACAGAGGACGAGAATGGGCATATAGCCCGTGTGGATTTCGATTTTGTAATCGATGATCAGCAGTTGTAAGCCATGAATATTCAGTACATACCGGAATTTCTTCAAGACCAGCAGTTTCCCCCTACTCATGCTTTGGCAGGAAGAAATTTCCGGTGCTGCTGATTGCAGGAATGATTCTAGTACATCGAATATTAAGTAACTGCCATATTGACTTGTCTGATTTTTCATCTGCTGCGTTGTCGTCAGTCGCCGTAGCTACCGCTACGCCTCCTTCCTCCGCCTTGTATATGAGAAAATCATCCTACGTCAATATAGCAGATACTTAATTTTCGATGTACTAGATACCAACATTCAATAATGTAAACAAATTGTAAAAAGTCGAATTATGTAATACAATCCTGAAAAAAAATATGTTATAATGATAATCGACTGTGGAAAAGTCCGCAGCAGATATCAATTAGACGTTCACTGAGAGGATAAATATTTTATGAAGAGAAGAATTAATCCTGTAGTAGTGGTGTGCATGCTGATCGCAGCAGTTACCCTGATCGGAATTGTTACAACCCTGATCATGCGCCGCATTCCTACCAGGAAACAGATGGATTTGACTGAATATTATGGACAGACAGACGATTCAGAAGCCGTAATTATAGTAGGTACCCAGATTCTGGAGCAGAAGGCAGTTATGTCTGGCGAACAGCCATATCTTCCTGTAGATGTGGTGGATAGTTATCTGAACCAGAGATATTACTGGGATGAAGAAGGTCAGCAGATTCTGTACGCTACTCCGTCGGAGCTGATTTATACACCTGCTTCCACTGAGGCGGGCGGTGATGTATGGCTGAAGGACGGAACCGCTTATCTGAGCCTTGATTTTATAAAGAGATATACAGATCTGGATACTTATGTGTACCAGCAGCCAAACCGTATAGCGATTCAGAAGGATTTTTCAGGCGTATCAGTTGTCACAGCAACTAAGGATACATATGTGCGCTACCGTGGAGGAATCAAATCAGAAGTACTATCCAAGGTAAACAAAGGAGATAATCTGATCCTTATGGAAGAACTGGAGAACTGGGATCAGGTAGCCACATGGGACGGTTATATCGGATATATAGAGAAGAGCAGTGTAAGTGATGTTCAGAATCTGAATATGGACAGAAAAGCAGTTGGGGAATCTTATACTTATCTTACCATGGACCAGCCAGTGAATCTGGTATGGCATCAGGTAATGTCCACAGATGCCAATGCAGGACTTTCAGAGGCTATTCAGAATATGACCGGAGTGAATGTAATTTCACCAACCTGGTTCTATGTAACTGACAACAATGGTAATATTATCAACAATGCTACAGCTGATTATGTATCTCTTGCCCATGAAAAAGGGCTGAAGGTATGGGGACTTGTGGACAATTTTACGCAGGACATCAGTACTTATGAGGTATTGTCCAGAACAAGTTCCAGACAGAATCTGATTTCACAGCTGGTGAATGCAGCTGTTGGAGCTGGAATTGATGGAATTAATGTGGATTTCGAGCAGCTTAGTGAGGACGTGGGCGTTCATTTCCTGGAGTTCCTCCGGGAGCTTTCTATAGAATGCCATAAGAACAATCTTGTTCTTTCCGTAGACAATCCGGTTCCAGAGGATTTCACCAGTCATTATGACAGGGCTGAACAGGGCAAGGTAGTAGATTATGTCATTATTATGGGATATGACGAGCACTACGTTGGATCCGAGGAAGCGGGCTCAGTAGCGTCTCTTCCATGGGTGGAGAAGGGAATTCAGGATACTATCGCTGAAGTTCCGGCGCAGCGTGTGATTAATGCAGTTCCATTTTACACAAGATTATGGAAAACAGAAGCTGGCAGCTTATCTAGTGAGGCAATTGGCATGGATACTGCCCAGGAAGTAGTAAATACAAATAATGCCCAGGTATACTGGGACAGCGATGTAAGTCAGAATTATGGCAGCTTTGAGAAGGATGGATGCACTTACCAGATCTGGATTGAGGATTCTCAGTCTATTGCAGCGAAGGTACAGCTGGTACAGAAATATAATCTTGCCGGTGTGGCAGCATGGAAATTGGGATTTGAGAATAGCAGTATCTGGCAGGTGATCACAGATAATCTGTCTGCGTCTAATTAAAACAGGTACTATTTTGCGAAGCATATTGCTGTGAGGGTACTGAACAGTTACGCCTTTTTCAAACATGCTCTAATACACGAATGATAAAAACACTCTCTGAGACATATAAATAATGTGAAGGTCGTGAACAGCGACAAAAGACGAAAGTTTAACGATAACATTATATATTATATGCCAGGGGGTGTTTTATATTGAAAAAGCATATAGTGGAGCTGATTATGGGATGTCTTTTGCTGATATGCTTTTATTATCTTTCCCGCGAGGCGGCAGCAGTATCGGTAGAGATGAATCAGAAGCAGGTAATTGTGGTGGATTGTGGTCATGGAGGAATGGATCCAGGTATGATCGGGATAGACGGTCTGAAGGAGAAGGATGTAAATCTTGCCATTGGCCTGAAAGTGAAAAGTGCATTGGAAAAGAAAGATTTTCAGGTGGTTATGACCAGGGAAACAGACGTGGGATTATACGATGAAGACTCTAATAATAAGAAAGTACAGGATATGCAAAAAAGGATTTTTCTTATTCAGGAAGTAAAGCCTGTACTTGCAGTAAGTATCCATCAGAACAGTTACGAAGATTCTGGGGTGAAGGGCCCTCAGGTTTTCTATTATCGGGACTCTGTTAAGGGAGAAGAACTGGCGGAAATAATTCAGGAGAAACTGAATGATTATCTTGAGGTGGAGCGGCCAAGGCAGGCGAAAGGAAATACTACTTATTATCTTTTGAAACGAAGCCCGGGGATATTGAATATTGTGGAGTGTGGATTCCTTACGAACCCGGAAGAAGCCGGAAAACTGTTACAGGATGATTATCAGGAAAAAGTAGCGGCAGCAGTGGCTGACGGTGTGGAAGAGTACATAAAAAATAATAAACAATGAGAATCCTCTGTTAATGAAAAAACATTTCAGTTTATCAAAAACTATACACTTTTCAGAAGCTGTGGATTCTGCTATACTGGACTGGAAAAAATAAGCGAGGGAAAATACCATGTTAGGATGTGTTTATCTGATTCTGGCAGCATTATTGGGAAGGGAAATTATCCGTAATTTTTTGCCGGAACAAAGAATGAGAGAAAAAGGAATCACGCCCTTGTGGGTGACTTTTGCAGCGTCATTTGGAAGTGGTGTGCTGCTTATGACCTGGGCTGTCTATATAGCAGCATGGCTGCTAAGCGTGTACTCTGAAGCGGAGAACCCCCTCTTTGGAGCAAATCTGATGGTGATGGCAGCTGTGGGGATATTTTTGCTCTTGTGCTGTTATAGAAGAAAAGGTTCTTTGGGGAAATTTATTAAAAGACTTTCCGGCGAGGTTCCTCCAGCGAAAGAAATCGTGTTCTTATTGATTTTACTGGCGGGAATTACCTGGATCATGGTATTTGTATTTCATGTTAGTGACGGATATTTGTATTCCGGATTTACTGTATTTGGAGATTATGCCCCTCATACAGCGATGATGAGATCATTTTCGCTGGGAAATAATTTCCCCACGCAGTATCCTCATTTTGGTGGTGAAGATGTAAAATACCATTTTATGTTTCAGTTTCTGACAGGAAACCTGGAATATCTTGGAATGAGAATTGATATAGCGTACAATGCCGTAAGCAGTCTGTCACTCTGGTGCTTCTTTATCATGCTGTATTCTATGGCGAAAAGGTTCTTTGGCAGTATGAGTGCCGGAGTGCTTTCTGTTTTGTTTGTTGTATTTCGAAGTGGAACTGCTTTTTTCAGATTTACATATGAACATTTACAGGCTGGTGATTTGTGGGAGACTCTGGCCGGGAATACTGCTTTTATTGGATATACCCCCAATGAGAACTGGGGACTTTGGAATTTTAATGTATATTTGAATCAGCGGCACTTGGGATTTGGTCTTTTGATGGCTGCGCTGGTATTATGGATTTTCCTGGACTGGGTGGAAGAAAGCTGTGCAGAGAAAGATAAGGGAATATTGTGGCTGAAGAACAGATTTCTTACAAAAAAAGCATGGATGTTTAAGAAACCTAATACAGCTCTTTTTGCCGGAATGCTATTGGGTCTGTGTTCATTTTGGAATGGAGCTGCTGTAATTGCATGTCTTCTGATTCTTATGGGATTTGCCTTTTTTTCTGATGGAAAACTTGACTATCTGATTCTGGCAATCGTGACAGTTGTGTTCTCGGAAATTCAATCTAAAATGTTTGTATGGGGAAGTGTTGTATCACCTTCTGTATATTTTGGATTTCTGGCAGAAAAGAAATCACTTCCAGGCATAGCTGTATATTTATTTGAAATAAGCGGCATTGTTTTCCTTGGCGTTTTAGTACTGCTGTTTTTTCTGAAAAAAATGGAAAGAGCAGTTGCAGTGAGTATACTTTTCCCAACAATCTTTGCATTTGTGGCGTCTCTTACACCAGATATAAACGTGAATCATAAATATATTATAATATCTTATGCATTCCTTGCTGTTTTCTGGGGGGGAGCTGTAAGCAGATTGTTCCATTGGAAAGGTGCTGTTGGGAAAATTTTGAGTTTGATTCTGGCACTTAGTCTGACCATAACAGGAATTTATGATTTTGCAGTAATCCTAAAAGATAATGATTCGGGACATCGGGTTTCTGTGAACCTGAACAGTGGACTGACCAGCTGGCTTGCAGAAAATCTGAAAAAAGACGATCTGATTTTGACACCGGAATACAGTATAAATGAAGTCACTATGTCAGGGGTTATGATGTATCTGGGATGGCCTTATTATGCATGGTCCGCAGGCTATGACACTTATTACAGGGCTGCCAGGGCGGTAGAGATCTATACAACAGCCAGCGCACAGGTACTAAAGAAAACAGTTGAGGAAGAACAAATTACATATATCCTTTTTGAGGAAGGTATGAAATTTGAGGAGAAAGAATGCCGCGAAGATGTGATTGCGGATACATATCCTCTGGTGTATCAGTCAGATGACGGGAGAATAAGAATTTATGGAACAAAAGAATAAGAAAAAAATCAGTACACAAACAATAATTAAACTTCTGCTGGCGGTGGTGCTGCTTGGCCTATCTGCATTTTTACTGAAAGGTGATGTGTGGACTTTCTGGACTTGGTGGCTTCTGGCGGGAGTGATGGGATTTGCTGCGATGCCTGTTACAGGAAGACTGTTCTGGCGTTTTGAGGACAAAGGATGGATTTTTTCTAAGGTACTGGCGATTGCTGCAACAGGTTTTCTTACCTGGTTTCTGACAGCTATCAGACTAATCCCTTTTAATGCCCTGACTTGTGCTGCTGTAACAATCCTATGCGCAGTTATCTGTTTTTTCCTTCTTCGAAAGGAATCAAAAGAAAAGACAGAATGTTTTCCAGTTGACAGGATTTCTCTGATTTACTGGGAAGAATTATTGTTTTTCCTTGCATTTCTTATGTGGACATATCTGGCAGGATTCCGCCCTGCTGCATATGGAACCGAGAAGTTCATGGATTATGGTTTTATGGAAGCTATGATGAGAAGCACCACACTTCCGGCAAGAGATCTGTGGTATTCAGAAGGACATATTAATTATTATTATGGCGGTCAGTATTTTGCTGTTTTTCTTACCAAGCTTTCCCATACAAAGGTGGAACTGACTTACAATCTTATGCGTACCTTTGTAGCCGGACTGGCTTTTGCAATGCCATTTTCCCTTGTTTACCAGATGATGTCAGACCGTATGAAGGGACTGCAAAAAAGCGAAAAAGTAATAAAAGGACTTCCTTTTGCAGCTGGATTTACAGCTGGTACAGCTGTTTCCATTGCAGGAAATATGCATTACGTAATTTATGCGCAGATCATTCCCCTGATTGAGAAGCTGACAGGTAAGGAAGTGAGCAGTTACTGGTTTCCGGATGCTACCCGCTATATAGGATATAATCCATATCGTGAGGAAGACCGGACGATACATGAATTTCCCTGCTATTCTTTTGTACTGGGAGATCTTCATGCTCATGTGGTAAATATTATGTTTGTACTTCTTGTAATAGCACTTCTTTATGTATGGCTAAGGGGTGTGCGCAAGAAAACAGTACCGGTTGAGACTTCCATGAAAGATGGAAAATTCTGGAAAGAGCAGCTTCTTATGCCTCATCTTCTGGTAATCAGTGCGCTTCTCGGAATGTTTCAGTGGACAAATTTCTGGGATTTTGTAATTTATTATGTAGTAACTCTTGGAACGGTGCTTTTTGCCAATATTATCCGTTTCCAGGGAAAAATAAAGAAAATCATGGTTGTAACTTTTGCACAAATGGCAGAAATCTATCTGCTTGCCTATCTTGTGATCCTGCCATTTACCTTACAGTTTGACACTATGGTGGATGGAATAGGAATTGCCAAGTACCATTCCTATTTCTACCAGCTGCTGGTTCTCTGGGGACTTCCGGCAGTTTTTACCATTACATTTGTAATTTCTATTCTCTGGGAAAAGCTGCGGGGGATGGAGCACAAGAGCCTGTACCGTCTTATGAAAGCTATCCGCACGGCAGATCTTTTTGCCATTATTATGGGACTTTGCGCTATTGGTCTGGTGGTAATCCCGGAATTTGTTTACGTGCGTGATATTTATGAAAATGGAAATGCCAGGGCAAACACTATGTTCAAGCTTACTTATCAGGCATATATTATGTTTGCACTGACTATGGGATATGGAATTTACAGACTTCTGGCTGTTAGCAGACAGAAAGTATTTAAGATCATTTCCGGAATCTGTCTGTTTTTCCTGATCTGGACGGTAGGATATTTTGGAAAAAGTGTGGATTCCTGGTTTGGAAAGGTTTTGAATCCGTCAGGCTATCAGGGGCTTTATGCTCTGGGCTATCTGGATACGGATTTTTCAGAGGATGTGTCTGCAATCCAATGGCTAAAGGAGAATATTAAAGGGGCTCCGGTAGTGCTGGAGGCAAACGGTGACAGCTACAGCGGTTATGAGCGTGTTTCTGCAGCTACAGGTCTTCCAACAATTCTTGGCTGGTATGTACACGAATGGCTCTGGAGGAATGATACAGATGATCTGAACCGGAAACAGGCAGATATTATGAGTATTTATACTTCACAGGATGAGACCCAGGTAAGAGCTCTTCTTACGGAATATGGTGTTTCCTATATCTTTGTGGGCTCTAAAGAAAGAGAGAAATATGAGGACAGCCTTAATAATGCACTTCTTCAGTCACTTGGAGAAATTGTATTTATGGATGAAGATTCCGGCACTTATATTGTTAAGGTGGATTGACAAGGTTTTTAAACAGGTGTTATATTAAAGAATGCTGAAAAAATAATAGAAAGCTGGACTAAAATGAAAGCAGAAATTGTAGCCATGACGGCAGATGCTATCGACTATGCGGCACTTGCCAGAGGCGGAGAGATATTGAAACAGGGAGGACTGGTGGCATTCCCTACAGAAACTGTTTACGGTCTTGGAGGAAATGCACTGGATCCTATGGCTTCGAAGAAGATATATGCAGCCAAGGGACGTCCTTCGGATAACCCGTTGATCGTTCATATTGCAGATTTAAATGCGCTGGTTCCAATTGTAAAGGAAGTACCGGAGAAGGCGAAGATACTGGCAGAGAAATTCTGGCCTGGTCCCCTGACTATGATTTTTGAGAAATCAGACCTGGTTCCATTGGAGACAACTGGTGGTCTCAACAGTGTAGCTGTGCGTTTTCCAAGTGATCCCATTGCAGCGGAGCTTATTTTGCAGGCAGGGGGATACGTGGCAGCGCCAAGTGCAAATACTTCCGGACGGCCAAGCCCGACTACAGCACAGCATGTTGAGGAGGACTTAGGGGATGCCATTGAGATGATCATTGATGGAGGTCCTGTGGGAATTGGCCTGGAGTCAACGATTGTAGATTTTACCGAGGACGTGCCGGTGGTTTTAAGACCCGGTTATATTTCACTGGAAATGCTCCAGGAGGTTCTTGGTGATGTGAGAATGGACAAAGGTCTTATAAAGCCTGATAGTAAAGTTCATCCCAAGGCGCCGGGAATGAAATATCGGCATTATGCACCGAAAGCAGATCTTGCAATTGTGGAGGGCCCCACAGAAGAAGTAATAAATGCCATTAATCAGTTTGTAAAGGAAGATCAGGCAAATGGACTTCAGGCGGGGATTATTGCCACAGAGGAGACTATTTCCAGATATCCCTGTGGAACTGTGAAGTGTATTGGAAGCAGAGAGGCAGAGGAAACCATTGCTCATAACCTTTATGAGGTGCTGCGTGAATTCGATCAGTGCCAGGTAAGCAAAATTTATTCCGAAGCTTTTTATACCCCAAAAATGGGACAGGCAATTATGAACCGGCTTCTAAAAGCAGCCGGTCACAAAATAATCAATATAAGGAGAGAAGAACAATGAGAGTAGCATTAGGTAGTGATCATGGCGGATTTGAACTGAAACAGGAGATTATCAAATATCTGGAAGAAAAGAATATTGAGTATAAGGATTACGGCTGCTACAGCACAGAATCCACAGACTATCCGATCTATGCAAAGAAAGTTGCACATGGGATTCTGGAAGGAGAGTGTGAGCTAGGAATCCTTGTATGCGGAACTGGTATTGGTATTTCTATCACTGCAAACAAAATTAAGGGAATTCGTGCAGCAGTATGTACAGATTGCTTTACTGCTGAAGCAACCAGACTTCACAATGACGCAAACATCCTTGCGCTTGGAGGACGTGTAGTTGGACCTGGACTTGCAGTTAAGATTGTGGATACTTTCCTGAATACACCATTTTCAGGAGATGAGAGACATATCCGCCGAATTGCTCAGATCGAGACGGAATAGGAAGGAGAGCTCTTCTATGGAGAACACAAATCAGAAAAACACCGGGAATATACAGATCGCGCCTGTAAGTGCCGCGGCAGATCTGAACCACAAAAGAGAAGGTTACCTTACCTGGGACGAATATTTCATGGGAGTTGCCATGCTTTCCGGCATGCGCTCCAAGGATCCCAATTCACAGGTAGGAGCGTGTATTGTCAGCGATGATAATAAAATTCTTTCCATGGGATATAATGGTTTCCCAAAAGGCTGTTCCGATGATGAATTTCCCTGGGCAAGAGAGGGAGAGCCTCTGGATACCAAATATCTGTATGTGACCCATAGCGAGCTCAATGCAATTTTAAACTACCGTGGAGGAAGCCTTGAGGGAGCGAAAATGTATGTAACTCTTTTTCCATGCAATGAGTGTGCCAAGGCAATCATCCAGGCAGGAATCAAGACTCTGGTCTATGATTGTGACAAATATGCAAGCACTCCGTCAGTCCTTGCTTCCAAGAGAATGCTGGACTCCGCCGGTGTACGCTATTATCAATATAAGAGAACCGGACGCGAGATTTCGCTGACGGTGTAAGTTAAAGAGGTTTGTTGTGGAAAATACGAAAGAAAATACAGATTTGAATATGGGCAGAGCGAAGAATGACAGATGGAAAAAGATACTGGGAATCATTTTGAACATTGCTTTGCTTCTGCTTATAGATGGATTGTTGGTATATACTTTTATTAACGAAGGAAATCGTATATATAAAGGAACAATCATTAAAATATTACTAATTGTTACAGGAAATATTTTGTTTCTTGTTCTTCTGTTCTGGGGGGAGAAAATCTGCAGTGCAATTAAAAATACCACTTTTTTGAAAATAGCAGATGTCATATTGCTGCTGGCAACTCCTGGAATTGTATTTATGCTTGTCCAGATGGTCACCTGGGTGTCAGGATATAAGAATAAAGCAGTGTCAACATTTAAAGGCCTGGTCAAGATGTCGCTACTGATGGAGCAGCCTTATTTGACACTGAATCTTATTATTTATGCAATATTTTTTATAATACTTATTATTTTATTCAGGAAAATCAATATTGCTTCTTCTGCGTTGTGTTACCTTTTTATAATCCTTGCAATGGTAAACTATTATGTAATGGAATTCCGTGGAGAACCATTCCAGCTTCTTGACATTGTAGGAATGGGAACGGCAGCAGAAGTTGTTGGAGAATATAGCTTCAAAATCAAACTGATGCTTGGAATTCCACTGATTTATGCCCTGGTATTTGGTGAGTTTGTACTGAAATTCCAGAAACTGGAGCTTGGAAAAAAGAGCAGAAAGAATACAGCTGCCCGGTTTAGTGTACTGGCTGTGATCGTGATTACATTATGTTTTACTATAAGACCTATCCTCCAGAAGCTTGACGCTGTTACTTTATGGCAGATTAACCGTATTTATAAAGAACAGGGCTACATTTCCTCTCTTGTTAAGGAAATCAAGTATTTTTATATCGAGCAGCCAGAAGGCTATTCTGTTGGAAAAACCGTAGAACTGGCACAGGAAATTGAAGATGGGGAAAATATTGTTTCAGAGACAGACAAGAGTGAGTCTGAAGAAAGTGTTGATAATACAGCTGCAGATACTTCTGAAACAGTAACACCGAAAAATATTATCCTGATTATGAATGAAAGTCTTACAGATTTTGAAAGTGTAGGGAAAATAAAGTCAAATGTAGAAATTTTGCCATACATAAGAAGCCTTAACAAAAATGTAAAACATGGACAGCTTCATGTACCTACATTCGGAGCCGGAACTGCACGCTCTGAATATGAGGCTCTTACAGGAAACAGTATGAGCTTTTTGCCATCCGGAAGTGTTCCTTATCAGCTTTATGTGCGGGATCCGGAGTATGGTCTGGCAGATATCCTGAAATCCCAGGGATATTACACAATTGCCATGCATCCCAACAAGGCTCATAACTGGAACCGGGCCTCTGTTTATCCATGCATGGGATTTGATGAATTTATCAGCCTGGAGAACTGGGGAGAGGAACACAGAGAGCTTCTTCGAAATTATGTAAGTGACAAAGCAACATTTGAAAAGATCATCAGCCTTTATGAAGAGAAGGATGCGGATGAAAAATTATTTACATTCTGTGTAACCATGCAGAATCATGGCGGTTATACAGTAGAAGACAGAGCTGGATTTGAACCTACTGTAAAGCTTGGATATGATACAGAGTATCCTCTGGCTGAAACGTATTTATCGTTGGCAAGAGAGTCTGATTCAGCATTTAAGGAATTGCTGGAGTACTTTGAAAAAGTAGATGAGCCTACCATGATTGTTATGTTTGGGGATCACTGGCCTAAGATTGAAGAAGAATTTATGGCGAAACTTTTAGGCGGCAACAGGCAGAGCCTGGGACTTGTTGAAAGCCAGCAGTCCTATACAACTCCCTATGTGATCTGGACAAATTATCCATTTGAGACAGTAGAGGAAGATTTCAGTGCTAATTATCTGGGAAGCTATATGCTTCAGCTGGCTGGTCTTGAAATGCCAGGCTACAACCAGTTCCTTATGAATCTGAAAGAGCAGCTTCCAATCATCGGAGTTGGTGCTGTTTGCGACAAAGATGGAAACTGGTATGCCAATGATGCGCTTCCGGACGATTACAAAAAACTGATGACGGATTACAATATTCTGGAATATAACAACCAGTTTGAGAAAAAAGATGTAATAGAGAGCTTGTTTACATTGAAGTAATAAAAAAGTACCCGGACAAAACAGATGCGGTGGATGGTAACTCTGGCTGTTACTGTGAACGGAGTGAACAGTAACCTCTGGCTGTTTTTTGTCTGGGTATTTTCTGTTTCGCTACTTGACATATGGGAAAATTTCGCATAAAATAAACAAGACTTAACGAGCAAATTAAATAAATGAAGTGGCAATGAAGAGAATAGTACATGAGGAGCAATCTCAGAGAGAAATCCAGGCCGACAGGCAATGGTGTGAGGATTTTGTGCGCAAGTCATGGAACCGGCCTCAGAGCTCCGCACAATTGAAGTGCGGCGTCTGTCCTACGTTATCAGGATAATTGAGTGAGCAGTGGAGCAGTCATTTCCAGTGTTAATCAGGGTGGTACCGCCGAAGCCTTTCGGTCCCTTTTGCAGGGATGGAAGGTCTTTTTTTATGTGTTTTTCAAATAATACATGGAATTTACCAGATTTCCCTGGCGTTTAAATATTAGAAAATCAAAAAGGAGAAAAATCATGGCAAAAGAAAAGAAAATGGTAGAAGCTATCACATCCATGGATGTGGATTTTGCACAGTGGTATACCGATGTTGTAAAAAAAGCGGAACTTTGCGGCTATACAAGTGTAAAGGGATGTATGGCAATCAAACCAGCAGGATATGCAATCTGGGAGAATATCCAGAAAGAGCTTGACCGCAGATTCAAAGAGACAGGCGTAGAGAATGTATACATGCCAATGTTCATTCCGGAATCCCTTCTGGACAAAGAGAAGGATCACGTAGAGGGATTTGCACCGGAAGTTGCATGGGTAACACACGGCGGACTTGATCCTCTTCAGGAGCGCCTTTGCGTACGTCCTACATCCGAGACTCTGTTCTGTGATTTCTATCAGAAAGAGATTCAGTCCCACAGAGATCTTCCGAAAGTATATAATCAGTGGTGCTCAGTAGTTCGCTGGGAGAAAACAACCCGTCCGTTCCTTCGTTCCCGTGAGTTCTTATGGCAGGAAGGACATACTGCCCACGCTACAGCTGAGGAAGCAAAAGAACGTACCATCCAGATGCTGAACCTGTATGCAGACTTCTGCGAGGAAGTACTTGCAATCCCGGTTATTAAAGGTCAGAAGACAGAGAAAGAGAAATTTGCGGGTGCAGAGGCTACTTACACAATCGAGTCTCTGATGCATGATGGAAAAGCACTTCAGTCTGGAACCAGCCATAACTTTGGTGATGGATTTGCAAGAGCATTCGGCATCCAGTACACAGATAAAAACAACCAGCTTCAGTATGTACACCAGACATCCTGGGGAATGACAACTCGTATGATCGGTGCTCTGATCATGGTTCATGGAGACAACAGCGGACTTGTTCTTCCACCAAGAATTGCTCCGGTCCAGGCTGTTGTAATCCCGATCCAGCAGAGAAAAGAGGGCGTTCTGGAGAAAACAGAGGAGCTGACACAGATTCTGAAAGCAGCTGGAATCCGTGTAAAAGCAGACGTTACAGACAAGAGCCCGGGATTCAAATTCGCAGAGCAGGAAATGCGTGGTATTCCGGTAAGAATTGAGTGCGGTCCGAAGGATATCGAGAGCGGACAGGCTGTTATCTGCCGAAGAGATACCAGAGAGAAATATATTGTGAAGTTCGAAGAACTTGCTGCTAAGGTTCAGGAAGTTCTGGACACCATGCAGAAGGAAATGCTGGAGCGTGCAAGAGCCCACAGAGATGCTCACACCTATGTAGCAACAAATTACGAAGAATTCAAGGAGACCATCAACACAAAACCTGGTTTTGTAAAAGCTATGTGGTGCGGCAACCGTGAGTGCGAAGATAAGATCAAAGAAGACGTTCAGGCAACATCCAGATGTATGCCGTTTGAGCAGGAACATTTAAGCGATGTCTGTGTATGCTGTGGAAAACCTGCCAAGAAAATGGTATACTGGGGACGTGCTTATTAATAACAAAAGGGATTGCTGTTTATTTTGCAATCAGTAGTCAAAAAGGGGCAAAATTATTTTGCCCCGCTTTGTTTTTCAAGGCAGAGAAGTGTATGAGGAGAAGTTTTGTTTTAAATCAGAGGCAGGTGATAAAGATGGTATTTGAAATTCCACAAAAAGTTGAAATAATTATAAATATTCTGGAAAAAGCTGGTTATGAGGCCTATGCAGTAGGCGGCTGTGTCCGCGATGCCCTTCTGGGAAGAACTCCAAATGACTGGGATATCACAACCTCAGCCAAGCCGGAGCAGGTCAAAGCCCTGTTTCACAGAACCGTAGATACAGGAATCGCTCACGGAACCGTAACAGTGCTGCTTGAAAAAGAGGGATTCGAGGTTACCACCTACCGGGTGGATGGCGAGTATGAAGATGGCCGTCACCCGAAAGAAGTAACCTTTACGGCCTGCCTGGAGGAAGATTTGAAGCGTCGGGACTTTACCATCAACGCCATGGCCTACAATCCAAGGAAAGGGCTGGTGGACCTTTTTGAAGGGCAGAAAGACCTGGAAAACAAGGTGATCCGCTGTGTTGGTGATCCTCTGGAACGTTTTACAGAAGACGCTCTTCGCATTATGCGTGCTGTACGTTTTTCTGCGCAGCTTGGCTTTTCCCTGGAAGAAGAGACCCGAAAAGCTCTTTCTGTGCTTGCACCAAATTTAAAACATGTAAGCGCAGAGCGGATCCAGGTGGAACTTGTAAAACTTCTGGTGTCCCCTCATCCAGATTATCTGCGGATTGCCTATGAAGCGGGAGTTACCAGGGAATTTCTGCCGGAATTTGACCGCTGTATGGAGACACCTCAGAACACTCCACACCACTGCTATAATGTGGGAGAACATATTCTCCACAGCCTTTTGTATGTGAGGGAGGATAAGGTGCTAAGGCTGACCATGCTCCTTCACGACATTGCCAAACCTGTTGTACGAAAAACAGACGAAAATGGCAGGGATCATTTCAAAACACATGCTTCTGTGGGAGAAAAAATGTCCAAGGAAATTTTGCGCCGTCTGAAGTTTGACAATGACACCATTTCCAGAGTGAGCCGGCTGATTCGCTGGCATGATCTGCGCCCGACTCCGGCACCTGCTGAGGTGCGGAAAGCCATCAATGTAGTTGGGGAAGATCTGTTTCCCATGTGGATGGAAGTCCAGTATGCGGATAACAAAGCGAAAAGTGATTACCGTGGGGAAGAAAAAGCTGCCCGTCAGGCCGGAGTTCGAATGACCTGGGAAGAAATTATGGAAAAAGGCGAATGTGTTTCCATGAAAGGTCTTGCAATTACTGGCAGTGACCTGATCGCAGCCGGAATGAAGCCTGGAAAAGAAATGGGAAGTGTGCTCCATGAGCTTTTGGATGCTGTTCTGGAGAATCCGGAACTGAACAAGAAAGAAGCACTTCTTTCCCTTGCTTTTGCAGCCGATAAAAAACTTCTTTAGAATAACATATCCCTCCCACTCATAAGATAGAAGGTATCTGAAGACATTTGGCATATGTGAGTGACGGGGGGATTTTTATTGTATGATTATGGTCTTAGCACCCTGACCCAGTATGGAATTGAAGTGAAATCTTCGTCCAGGACCCGGGGAGCATTGGTATGTCGTACAGAACAGGGAATTCTGCTCCTCAGAGAGTTTCACGGCTCCGAAAAAAAACTGCTTTTTCAGCAGGAAGTGTTAAAAAAACTTTCCCAGGAAGGCTGTCTGGTTGATACTTTTATTGAAAATCAGGAAGGCTCTTTGGTTACCAGAGATAAGGATAATATTCCCTATACCCTTCAGAACTGGTATGAAGGCAGAGAGTGTGACACCAAGTCCAGGGAAGATATTATAAGAAGTGTGCAGATTCTGGCAAGGGTACATAAATTTATGAATATGCCTGTGGAAAAAGCCTACATGGCGCGTTCCCTTGCAGATGAGTATGCAAGGCATAATCAGGAAATCCGCAAGATCCGTAAATTTATCCGCCAGAAAGGTGCCAGTGCCAGATTTGAAAAGGAATTTTTGGGCAGTGTACAGTGGTTTCTGGAAAAAGGGGAAAAAGCACTGGAAATGCTTGTAAAGTCGGACTATGAAAAACTAAGGGACAAGGCGGGCGAAGAGGGGCTTCTATGTCATGGCGAATATAACCAGCACAATGTTCTTCTTTGTAAAAATCAGGCTGCTGTGACAAATTTTGGTCACTTCAGCTTTGATGTGCAGATCAGCGACTTGTATTGTTTTATGCGAAAAATCCTGGAAAAATATAACTGGGATGTATTTCTGGCCAGACGGATGCTGGAGCAATATGACAAAATACGTCCTATTTCTTCGGAAGAATGGGAAAACCTGCAAATCCGTTTCACATATCCGGAAAAATACTGGAAACTGGCAAATTACTACTTTTCTCACAACAAAGCATGGATTTCCGGCAAGAATACAGAAAAGCTGGAAAAGGTAATTGCCCAGAAGAAAATATGGGGGGATTTCCCTGAAAACTGCTTTGGAAAATCCCCTTTCTAGAGCGTGCTTGAAAAAGGCTTTCTGCAAGATGGGTGTCACAATTTGTGGGAGATTTTGTCCGGATGAGGGCGCCGTAGCGGGCTACGGCAACCGAATTCGGGCAAAATCTCCCGCAAAGTGGGGCGTGCAGCTTGCGGGAATGATTTTTCAAACACGTTCTAGCGCAAAAACCTTGACAATACAGGGCAAAAGGTATATATATAGATAGAAGAATCTTTAGAGGAGGAAACACCATGAATAAGACTGAATTAGTAGCAGCTATGGCGAAAGAAACCAATCTGTCCAAGAAGGACGTTGAAGCTGTTTTAAAATCATTCATCGACGTTGTATCAGAAGAACTGAAAAAAGGTGAGAAAGTTCAGTTAGTTGGCTTTGGTACATTTGAAGTCAGCGAGAGAGCTGCCAGAGAGGGAAGAAATCCTCAGACTGGTGAGACCATGAAGATCGAAGCTTCCAAGGCTCCGAAATTTAAAGCTGGTAAAGCTTTAAAAGATATGGTAAACGCATAATCGCGTAAGCTTTTACAGGAGGAACTTTATAGTTCCTCCTTTTTTAAACACGCTCTGATATAGGAGAGTATTATGAGATTAGATAAATTTTTGAAAGTATCCCGCCTTATTAAGAGAAGAACTGTGGCAAATGAGGCATGTGATGCAGGAAGAGTGCTTGTAAATGATAAGCCGGCCAAGGCTTCTGTCCAGGTGAAGACAGGAGATACTATTGAGATTCAGTTTGGAAGCCGCAATGTGAAGGTGGAAGTGCTGGATGTGAAAGAGACTGTGAAGAAGGAAGAAGTTGAGAATCTGTACAGGTATGTTTAAGAGTTCTGAGAACGAAGGAAACAGCATTACTTAAGCAGGTTCTAATTTTAAAGAAAAAATCATAGATTATCTGTGAACCCACATATTTGGGAGAGAGGGATTTGGAAGAAAAGGTTGTGAACATTTCCCATAAGCTGATACTGGATAACAGGAAAGAAGCATCTGTCACAGGTGTGAAGGATGTGATTTCTTTTGATGAAAAAGAAATCCTTCTTCAGACTGCTGACGGGAAGCTGCAGATTCGCGGCAGCGGGCTTCATGTAAAAGGACTAAACCTGGAAAAAGGAGAAGCTGCTCTTGCCGGACATGTGGATTCTCTTGTCTATTTGTCTAAAGATTCCCCACGAAAAGAAGAACCATTATTTACAAGGCTGTTCCGTTAAGCTATGAGCATATATATCTACAATGAGATCTGGCTTTTCGTCTGGGCTTTTGCAGGGGGTGCGGTGCTGATCCTTTGCTACAGCCTGCTTCAGGAAATAAGAAGGCTCATTTTCTGCAGTCCGGCAGCAGGAGGGATTTTGGACCTTCTTTATTGGGTGTGCGCAGGACTTCTGGTATTTGCAGGAATTTACCGGATCAACCAGGGAATCCTGCGTAGTTTTCTGTTTTTGGGAATTATATCAGGGGCATTTCTTACATATCTGACAATAAAACCTTTATTTGAAAAAATTTGTTATATAATCCTGGAGGTTCCTGTCAGATTCGTAAAAAAAACTTCAAAAAAATATATAAATTGGTTGCTATTTTTTTGTAAACGTTGTAAAATTTTAGTTAAGCAATCTGCAAATCAGTACAAAAATAGTACCAGAAATCGTTTGCAGATGAGAAGAGGCAGGAAGTTTGGGAAAATCAGGGAAAAAACGAAGAAAAAAGACAATAGGGTATAATCATCTCGGGATGTTCGGTATTTCTCTGATCGTTCTGATTCTGATTCTGACGCTTATGGCACAGAGCCGGGACCTTAAGGAATCTCTTGCCGGCTATGAGACCAGGGCAGAGGCATTAAGCCAGCAGATTGAGGAAGAGCAGGCGCGCACTCAGGAGATTGAAGATCTGAAGCAGTATATGCTCACGGATGAGTACGCAGAGCAGGCCGCCAGAGAGAAGCTGGGTCTTGTGAAGGAGAATGAGATTATTTTTCAGGAGGAGAAATAAGGTTCTGGGAAAAACGAAGTTTGGAAGTTTCTGACGATATATTTTTCAATATGGTCGTCTTTGTTTGACATATATTTTCATACCTGTCCCCTATAATAGGCATAAGGTGCTGCCGAAGGTGATGTAAATGCAGCATTCCTTTGCAAAAACAAGGGCAGCAGTTAAAGACTACATGAACAGTGGGGCGTGCAGCTTGCGGGAATGCTTTTTCAAACAGGCTCTGGCACTGTAAGGCTGTAAAGGGGAGGGGAGAATATGCAGGAATGGATAATTGCCATGCTCGTGATCAGTGTGCTGCTGGTGCTGCGGGACATGGCAAAAGTTTTTTTCAGGGGAAGAAGTTTCCTTAAGGCAGAGCAGCCGGCCGAAGAGAAAAATCCCCAGAAGGAGAAGGTGGAGCGGTATGCGGCTTCTTTTCGGAAGCTTGCAGACAGCTTTTATGGATTACCCTACCGAAAAGACTATTTAAGCAACGGCCAGGTGGATGGAATCATAAGGGAGACCTGTGATGAGATATGCAGCCACTGTTATCAGCGGGAAATCTGCTGGGGCACCCAGTCGCAGGAAATGTACAGAGGAAGCGAGCGGATGATTCGTTCCATGGAGGAGGGAAATCAGGAGAAAATACAGGAGACAAAAAGCGACTGGATGAGTGTATGCAGTCGTTTTTCCCAGTATTATGAGACACTTGGTAACTCTTATATGAGGGAGCGGCAGAAGCTGATATGGGACAACCGGATGATCGAAAGCCGCCTTGCCGTGGCACAGCAACTCCAGGAGATGTCCAGAATCATGGATATGGTGGCAGAAGACCTGTACGACATTTCCATTGCGGATCCTCAGCTTATGACGGAATTGCAGAAGATTCTCAGGAAGCGTCATATTGTGGTGAAGCAGGTCTGGGTGATGGATAAGGTGGAAGGAAGACGTGAGATTTTTCTTACCATGCGTGCCAGAAGCGGGCAGTGCATTTCTGTTAATGAGGTGGCACAGCTTTTGTCTCAGGAATTCGGAACTCCCATGGCGGCAGCAGGAGGAAGAAGAATTGTAAATGGAGAATACCATACGGTTCATTTTGTGGAGGATGTAAGTTATCAGGTACTTTACGGAGTGGCAAAGCTGACCAAGGAAATGGAGAAGGTTTCCGGAGACAATTATATTTGCAGACAGGAAGAGGCAGGCCGTTTTGTAATGTGTCTTTCCGATGGAATGGGCTCCGGGGTGGAGGCATGCCGGGAAAGCGAGGAAGTGGTAGAACTTCTGGAACAATTTCTGGAATCCGGTTTTACCCAGGAGACGGCGGCGAAAATGGTGAACTCTGCTCTTGTGATGAAGGGACAGGAAGGGATTTTTTCAACAGTGGACATCTGCGCAGTGGATTTATATACGGGAATCTGTAACTTCCTGAAAGCGGGGGCTTCCGCCACTTTTATCAAAAGGGATCACTGGGTGGAGGCCATTTCTTCAGAGAGTCTGGCGGCAGGGCTGATACAGCAGGTGGATTTTGAAACATCTTCAAGGAAGCTGTATCACGGGGATTATCTGATCATGATGACAGATGGCGTCTTGGATGCGCTGCCTGCCATGCGGGAGGAGGAGACCATGAAAGAAATCATTATGGATATCCATGAAGAGACTCCCAAGGAGATGAGCCGGGGGATTTTGGAGCGGGTGCTAGGATACAGCGATTACTGCGCCAGGGATGATATGACGGTTCTTGTAGCTGGAATGTGGAAGAAATAGAATGATTATTTTTGAGTAAAAAACAGATATGGAATCATATGAGCATATGAATATGTTTGAAAGAAGTAATATTGTTACGGTTCACGAAAGAATCAGTAACGTATCAGAGGCAGAGCTAGTATGTATCAGAAAGTGAAAGCATATATGAAAGAACATGGCATGGTAGTGGATGGGGATGTGGTCCTTGCCGGAGTTTCCGGAGGAGGAGACTCCATGGCTATGCTGGAAATGTTAAAAAGATATCAGGCTGAAGCAGCTTTTTCGCTGTGTGCGGTACATGTGCATCATGGAATCCGCGGCGAGGAAGCTGACCGGGATGAAAGAGTAGTAAGAGAGACCTGCGAAAAATGGACGATTCCTTTTTTATCCTATCATTACCCGGTACCGGAGCTTGCAAAGAAATGGAAAATGGGACTGGAAGAGACAGGAAGAAAAGTCAGACAGGATGCGTTTTCCAGGGCAGAAGCTGATTATTTTGGAAAATCAGAAACGGCTGACCTCCAGGGTGGGGGAAGAGTCTCTGCCGCCAGAGAAGGAAAATTACGGATCCGTATTGCTCTGGCCCACAATGAAAATGATGTGGCGGAAACTTTGCTCCACAATCTTTGCAGAGGAACGGGGCTGAAAGGTCTGGCTTCTATTTTGCCGGTGCGGGATGAAATTATTCGGCCCATTTTGTGTTTAAATAAACAGGAAATTGTCAATTATTTAATAAAAGAACAGATTCCCTATGTAACAGACAGTACCAATCTTACAGATGATTATACAAGAAATAAGATCAGACATCAGATATTGCCTATTCTGGAAGAACAGGTGAATGCTTCTGCTGTCCGCCATATGGCGGAGACGGCCAGTCTTGTTAGTCAGGCAGAGGAGTATTTGTCCCGTCAGGGAGAACGCCTTGTGAAAAAGTATGGGGAAAACAGGGAGCGGGGAATTTTCCTGTCAGAAGCATTCTGGCGGGATGAGCCTGCCATAGCTTCTTACGGAGTGCTTCAGGTTTTTGAAGAGCTGGCTGGGAAACGTAAGGATTTTACAGCTGCTCATGTAAAAAGTGTGGAGAGCCTTCTGAAGCTTCAGGTGGGACGACGGATCAATCTGCCTTATGATCTGGCGGCGCTTCGAACTTATGGAGGAATTTTACTGGGAGAAAGACAATTACTGGGAATGTCAGATAGAAATCTAAGTTCAAAAGAGTACGATCCAGTGAAAGCTGAAAAAAATCAGGAGAGGAATGCACTGCAAAAAAGTGTCCAGTTGAGTAAAAAGGAGCTGGAAACTGCTTGTGAACAGGTACTTTTTACAGATAATGTTTTTTATCTAAAAATATTTTCTAATGAAGGCCAGAAGATTGAAGAAAAAAAGTATACGAAATGGCTGGATTATGATAAAATAAAACAGGAACTGTCCATCCGGACCAGACAGCCGGGAGATTTTCTCATTGTAGATGACAAAGGGAGCAGCAAGAAGCTGAACCGTTATTTTATAGATGAGAAGATCCCATCAGAGGAAAGAGACAGCATCTTGCTTCTATGTACCGGCTCTGAGGTTTTGTGGGTGGTGGGAGGCAGAATAAATGAGAATTATAAAATAGCTCCCAGAACCAGGAGAATATTGGAAATACAATACCAAGGAGGAAAAGATAATCATGAGTGAAAAAATCAGAGTTTTACTGGATGAGGAGACTGTGGAGAAGCGTATCTGCGAAGTAGCAGCCCAGATCAGCGAAGAGTACAAGGGAAAAGAAATCCACATGATCTGCGTTCTTAAGGGCGGAGTATTTTTCATGTGTGAGCTTGCCAAGAGAATCACAGTGCCGGTAACTCTTGATTTCATGTCTGTTTCCAGTTATGGAGATGACACCAAATCAAGCGGAGTTGTAAAGATCGTCAAGGATCTGGATCAGCCTCTTGAAGATAAAGAAGTTCTTGTTGTGGAGGATATTATTGATTCCGGAAGAACCTTAAGCTATCTGCTGGACGTTCTGAAGAGACGTAATCCAAACAGCGTGAGACTTTGCACCTTGTTGGACAAACCGGACCGCAGAGTGGTAAAAGGGGTTGATGTGGATTATTGCTGCTTCAATATTCCAGATGAGTTTGTTGTGGGCTATGGTCTTGACTATGCCCAGAAATACAGAAATCTGCCATACATCGGAGTGGTAGAGTTCGAATGAAAGGAGAATTATACAAGTGAATAAGCAGTCAGGCAGAATTGGCTTGTATCTTGTCCTGATCGTAGCTTTGATCGCAGGTTACCTGTATCTGAACAATCAGGTAGCTGTCCAGAGTGATTATACTTATGGACAGCTGGAGCAGGCAGTGACAGACGGAAAGGTGACCAGTGCCACGATCCATCAGAACAGTGAGGTTCCAACAGGTTCTGTGATCGTGAATATAAGCGGCGAGGGACAGAAGCGTATTTATGTGGCAGATGTAAATGAGGCAGAGCAGCTTCTTCGAGAGAGCGGGCTTGATCCTGCTGTTGAGGATGTGCCGAAGCAGAGTGTATTTATGAACTCTGTTTTCCCGGTACTTCTTACCTGTGGTCTTATCATCTTCCTCATGCTGATGATGAACCGTCAGATGTCAGGTGGGGGTGGTGGCACCAATGCCAAGATGATGAATTTCGGCAAAAGCAGGGCGAGAATGTCCATGCCGGATGATAAGAAAGTGACTTTCCAGAACGTAGCGGGCCTGGAGGAAGAGAAAGAAGAACTGAAGGAGGTTGTAGATTTCCTGAAGGATCCCCAGAAGTATACCAAGATGGGGGCCAGAATCCCGAAAGGAGTTATCCTTGTAGGACCTCCAGGAACTGGTAAGACGCTTCTGGCCAAGGCTGTTGCCGGGGAAGCGGGCGTTCCGTTTTTCTCCATTTCCGGTTCTGATTTTGTGGAAATGTTTGTTGGTGTAGGTGCTTCTCGTGTAAGAGATCTTTTCGAAGAGGGCAAGCGTCACGCACCTTGTATCATCTTTATTGATGAGATTGATGCTGTTGCAAGACAGCGTGGAACCGGCATGGGAGGCGGTCATGATGAAAGGGAACAGACTCTGAACCAGCTTCTTGTAGAGATGGATGGATTCGGGGTAAATGAAGGCATTATCGTAATGGCCGCTACCAACCGTGTGGATATTCTGGATCCTGCAATTCTTCGTCCGGGACGTTTTGACCGCAAGGTTGGCGTAGGTCGTCCGGATATTAAAGGAAGGGAAGAAATCCTCCATGTTCATGCCAAGGATAAACCTCTTGGCGAGGATGTAGACCTGAAACAGATCGCTCAGACTACAGCTGGATTTACAGGTGCAGATCTTGAGAACCTGATGAATGAGGCGGCTATTGCTGCAGCCAGAAAAGGTCATGTATTTATTTGCCAGAAAGATATTAAGAATGCCTTTATCAAGGTTGGCATCGGTGCAGAGAAAAAGAGCAAGGTGATCTCCGAGAAGGAGAAAAGGATCACCGCTTATCATGAGGCAGGCCATGCAATCTTGTTCCATGTGCTGCCGGATATGGAGCCTGTTTACACCATTTCCATTATCCCTACCGGAATGGGAGCAGCCGGCTATACCATGCCTCTTCCAGAGAATGACGAAATATTTAATACTAAGGGTAAAATGCTCCAGGATATTACCACACTTCTTGGAGGACGTGTGGCAGAGGAGCTGATTTTCGGCGATATTACAACTGGTGCATCCAACGATATCAAGCGGGCTACCAGCGAAGCAAGAGCTATGGTGACCAAGTATGGTATGTCCGATAAGATTGGACTGATCTCCTATGGAGATGATGACGATGAGGTATTTATTGGACGGGATCTGGCGCACACCCGCGGTTACAGCGAGGATGTTGCCAAGGCAATTGACAGTGAGATTCACAGTATCATTGAGGAGTGTCATGACAATGCGAAGAAGATTATTTCTGAGCATATGGAGGTTCTTCATGGCTGTGCCAAGCTCCTTCTCGAGAAGGAAAAAGTTCATCGGGATGAATTTGAAGCACTTTTTACAATGGAAAAATCGGGTGAATCAAATGAAAGTATATAACATGCACAAAAAATAATAGTGATTTTTGTGAAGTTTGTGCACACTTTTTGGTGGACACATGGTACTATATACATCGTAAAAACCCCCCAATACATTATATAGTTTTTGCTACACCCCATAAGAAGAAATACCTTCTCCAAAAAAGACAGCTTTTACCGGCTGTCTTTTTTACGTTAAATGAATAAGGTATTTTAGAGCGTGTTTGAAAAATCATTCCCGCAATCTGCACGCCCCACTTTGCGGGAGATTTTGCCCGAATTCGGTTGCCGTAGCCCGCTACGGCGCCCTCATCCGGACAAAATCTCCCACAAATTGTGACGCACATCTTGCAGAAAGCCTTTTTCAAACACACTCTAGAGCGTGTTTGAAATGTGGTGGGAGTTCTTTGGTGAAAACGTCGGTAAGCTGGGCGGAAATTTGGAGAATAAGCCGAATTTTAACAGTTGTGGGAAGAAATGTTTTCAGTTAAAATATAGGGTGTAATTTTTTTGAAAGAGGGATGTTATGGATCGTAATAATGCAGATGTAATGAAAAAAATGCAATATATATTGAATATGAGACCGGTTTTGAATACAGAGGCATTGTTCAGCGATGGTTCTGATTATTACCGTTGTCCGTCAAATCCCAAAGCAGGAGACAAGGTCCGTATCCGCTTCCGCACCAAGCGGAACAACGTAGATATGGTTTATTTAGTATACGATGGCAAGCGTCAACAGATGGAGCGTGTGGCCAAATCCAATGGATTTGATTATTATGAGACTTCTATTATTATGGGAGAGGAGATTGTCCGTTACCATTTTGAGATCACATACGGATGGGTGACCTGTTATTATAATTATCAGGGTGTTTCCATGAACCCGGAGGAGCGTCTGGAGTTTGAGATTTATCCGGATTATGATACACCCCAGTGGGCGAAGGGTGCTGTTATGTACCAGATTTTTGTGGATCGCTTCTGCAATGGGGATCCGACGAATGATGTGGAGGATCGTGAATATTTTTATATTGGCGATATGACTTCCAGGGTAAGAGACTGGGGAAAAGTTCCGGCAGTAATGGGGGTGCGGGAGTTTTATGGCGGTGACCTGCAGGGAATTATGGATAAACTGGATTATCTGCAGGATCTGGGAGTGGATGTTATTTATCTGAACCCGATTTTTGTTTCTCCAAGTAATCACAAGTACGATATTCAGGATTATGAGTATGTGGATCCCCATTACGGCAAGATCGTGGAGGATATGGATGATGGCCTTCTGAATGAGGGGGACCGCGAGAATGCCCATGCCCGGAAATTTATTAAGCGTGTGACCGATAAGCGGAATCTGGAGGCAAGTAATGAACTGTTTGCAAAGCTTGTGGAGGAAATCCATAAGAGAGGCATGAAAGTAATCCTGGATGGTGTGTTTAACCATTGTGGATCTTTTAACAAATGGATGGACAGAGAGCGGATCTATGAGAACCAGGAGGGATATCCAAAGGGAGCGTATATTTCTGCAGACAGTCCATATAGGTATTACTTTAATTTCTATGACGAGAACCGCTGGCCGTACAATCCTACCTATGATGGATGGTGGACTCATGATACTTTGCCGAAGCTGAATTATGAAGCCTCCAGGGATCTGTATGATAAGATTCTGGAGATTGGTAAGAAGTGGGTTTCTGCGCCTTATAATGTAGATGGATGGAGATTGGATGTGGCGGCAGATCTTGGGCACAGCAACGAATTTAACCATCAATTCTGGAAGGATTTCAGGAAAGCTGTAAAGGAGGCAAATCCCAATGCGATCATTCTGGCAGAGCATTACGGAAATCCGGAGAGCTGGCTGCAGGGGGATGAGTGGGATACGGTTATGAACTACGATGCCTTTATGGAACCTCTGACCTGGTTCCTGACGGGCATGGAGAAGCACAGTGATGAGTGCAGGGATGACCTTTATGGAAACAGTGATGCCTTTATTGGGGCTATGAAGACTCATATGAGGGCACTTCATATGTCTGCACTTTATACGTCCATGAATGAGCTGTCCAATCATGATCATTCCAGATTTCTCACCAGAACAAACCGCCGTGTGGGAAGGATTTCCTATGCCGGTGCGGAAGCTGCTTCCCAGAACATCAATCCTGCAGTGATGCGTGAAGGTGTTGTGGTGCAGATGACCTGGCCGGGAGCACCAACTGTTTATTATGGTGATGAGGCAGGTGTCTGTGGCTTTACGGATCCGGATAACAGAAGAACTTATCCATGGGGACATGAGAATCAGATGATGATTGCGTTCCACAGAGATATGATTAAGATCCATAAGGAATATGATTTCTTAAGTAATGGTTCCCTTGTGTTCCTCTGGAATGATTATCAGGGACTTTGCTTCGGAAGATTTTCCCATGATGAAAGAATGATTGTGATTCTGAATAACCGGAATGAGGATCGGGAGGTTGAGATTGAGGTCTGGAAGACGGGAATCAGCAGACTGAAGGATTCTGTGTTGAAGCGGATCATGCTGTCTTACCGTGATGGATATACTACGGAGGAATATGAATATACAGCCAAGGCAGGTGTGATCAGGGTGCCGATGCCAGCGTTTGGGGCGATGGTGTTGTATCATAAGTGTGAGAATCCGACTATATTTGTGGAAGATTAAGGGACGCCGCGAGGAGGAACCTATGGGCTGACGGCCAGAGCTGCGGTTCCGGGATTTTCCATATACGCTTATTTGCAGGAGGTGGAGCAAACTCGGCCACATGGTGGCCTCAGACAGTGCTCCACCTCCTGCGCGTATATGGAAAATCCCTGGAATCCTCGCAATGGCCGCCAGTCCATAGGCCCCTCCTCGCGGCTGAGTATTCAAGGCGAAAAAAGAACGTTTGGTATCAGGGCGCTGCGCTGCTGATACAGAGAAGAGGGATAAAAAACGCCCAGACAAAAATACCTGGGAGTTTAGAATATAGTGGATGGAGAAGGATTCGAA
>NZ_JAQDKY010000027.1:0-24153 GCF_027662325.1 Blautia faecis
TTTGCTGGACACACGCAAAAAAACAAGGGCATGTGAAAAAACTTTCGTTTTTTCACATGCCCTTCCTATTCACCTGTTTTATTTTTCAAACAGATATATCTCTATTAATCCTCCGGCTCGATCAGTCCGTAGGTATTCCCCTTACGCTTGTAAACTACATTCACCTGATCAGTCTCTGCATTGCAGAATACGAAGAAATTATGTCCAAGAAGTTCCATCTGGACACATGCATCTTCTGGATACATAGGCTTGATATCGAATTTCTTGGTACGAATGATCTTAACCTCTTCGTCCTCTTCATAATCCTTGTCCAGATATGCTTTCTGGAAGTTGGCAGCTGACTGCTGCTTATCTACGATCTTGTTCTTGTATTTCCTGAGCTGACGTTCAATTACTTCCTCTACAAGGTCGATTGATACATACATATCGTTGCTGACCTGCTCGGAACGGATGATGTTGCCCTTAACCGGGATCGTCACCTCGATTTTCTGTCTTTCTTTTTCTACACTAAGAGTTACGACAACTTCAGTGTCAGGAGTGAAATACCTTTCCAGTTTACCGAGCTTATCCTCTACTGCTATACGAAGCCCGTCTGTCACTGTGATGTTCTTTCCGCTGATAATGAATTTCATGCTTCCATCCCCTTTGCTGTTTGATGGGTATATTATAACACATTACTCTAAAAATTAACATCATTTTCTGAAAAAATTACGAATTTTTTCACATTTATAAATTACCTATCAATTTTTCAAATGGTATGGTGCCACCGAACAGATCCAGGGCACTTCCTACCGTCACATCCACTTTTCCGCCTGCTGCCATTTTGAGGGTCTGGATATCCTCCATGCTGCCAACGCCGCCAGCGTAAGTGACTGGGTGCCCATTGTATTCACCAAGCAACTTTGCCAGAGAAACTTCTATACCTTTTGCCTTACCCTCCACATCCACTGCATGGATGAGAAATTCATCGCAATAGGCACCCAGCTTTTCCATCAGTTCCAGAGTTACCTCCTCCTCTGTAAATTTCTGCCAGCGGTCTGTGACTACATAGTATGCATCCTCTTTTTTACGACAGCTGAGATCAAGGACAAGGTGTTCTTTTCCGACTGCATCTACCATCTTCTCCAGATTTTTCCAGGAAATATGACCGTCGCGGAACACATAGGAGGTGACGATCACATGACTGGCTCCAGCAGCAAGATAATCTGCCGCATTGTCCGGGTTTACACCGCCTCCGATCTGAAGACCGCCTGGATACGCGCCAAGGGCCAGCATGGCCTGGGCTTTTGTAGCCTGGAAGTATTCAGAATCCGCACTGTTCAGAAGGATAATATGTCCTCCTTTCAGGCCTTTTTCTTTATACAAGGAAGCATAAAAAGCTGCATCCTGCTCTGACACAAAATTCTCCTGTGCCTGGTTTCCCGCATCCTTCAGGCTTCCTCCTACGATCTGCTTTACCTTTCCATTATGTATATCTATGCATGGACGAAATTTCATGATGATCCTCCTTTTCTTGCATTTGTAATTAAGTTGTAGCTATCCTGTATTTTGCTCACAAATTTATTGAAATCATATCACAAAAAGGCGTTGAATGAAACACCTCTCTTCATTCAACACCTTTTCATTTTACCTCTATTTTTTTATTATCTTCCATTCGCTGCATTATCCACAGCATCTCCAACATCTTCTACAGCGTTGCCCACACCTTCACCAACATCACGGACACCATCAGCTACTCCATCACCTAATTCTTCCACACCTTCTCCGAGAGCACCGGAAACGGAATTGTTATTGTCTGTCACATTATCACCGGGAACATCTGCATCTCCGGCAGTGCCTGCATCATCTGGTACTGCGGTATCAGCAGTTCCAGCTCCGTCTGCACCATTATTTACGCTGTCGCCCGCGTCATCCACCATGTTTTCATCCTCTGCAGTTCCATTCTCCACGTTGTCCTTATCAATGGCGTCCTCATTTGCATTATTTTGAACCTCATCCGCTGCATTGTTATTGTCATTTCCACAGGCTGTAAGCATACATAATGTAAATACCAGCAAAGTACCTATGAGCATTCGTTTCATTTTTTTCATCTCATCTGTCTCCTTTTCTTATTTTCAGCTGAAAACACGTTACTGTCCACTTTCGCGAAAATGACCGTTCCGCCTGGCGGAACTCAGCCTGCGAACAGTAAACATTGCTGTATGCTTCTAATATGTACAGATGAGAAAGAAACTATTCTGGAAGAAATTTACATTTTAAAAATCCATCAATCCGGACATTTCCATTCTTCACTTATCACTGTTGTTTCCGCACGATCCTGCCGCTTTTGGAATTTCTCCACACGTCATGGGCTACCGCAATCTCTCCGCCCACCAGCACATAATCAAATCCTGTACAATACTGGTTTGGATTCTGGAAATCTGCATGAACGCTTAACTGGTCCAGATGAAATACATTGATATCTGCGGGCATTCCTTTTTCCAGGGTACCCAGAGGGAGACCCAGCACCTGCGCCGGTTTTGCTGTCATCTTATACACAGCATCTTCTATGGAAAAAATCTTTTTATCACGCACGTAAGCAGTAAGAAGCTTCGGAAAAGCCCCGTAAACTCTGGGATGATATTTGCCCCCTGCGGGATAGATCGCATCTGAGATCAGATTTGCCCGGCTGTCTTTCAAAAAATACAGCATGTCCTCCTCTGAGGCAATGGTATCCAGCATGGTAACCTGGCAGCGCTCTTCCAAGAGAATGTCATACAGGGTATCATAAGGATCCTGTCCAAACTGCTCTGCGATCTTCGCAA
This sequence comes from Blautia faecis, assembly GCF_027662325.1. Lineage (NCBI taxonomy): Bacteria > Bacillati > Bacillota > Clostridia > Lachnospirales > Lachnospiraceae > Blautia > Blautia faecis. Next base: position 2,805 of record NZ_JAQDKY010000027.1, read on the forward strand.
TAGACTGTCCTGCAAAGCTGCCGAATTTCTCCGTATGTAAAGTGCTGGCATAGATCATATCAAAGCCAGCCAGCTCCACAATGTTCTCAAAAATATCGGAAGGCTGCTTCAGCACCTTCGTAATCTCCTTCCTGCAAAACGGATCTGCCAGCCTTGCGCAGATTGCATCGGTACCGCCCTCCTGAAACTGTGGGGGAAGAAGATGTACCAGCTGGGTGGAACCAGTCAGATAGGGATACAGGTCAAAATCCACCTTCACGCCCCGCTCTGCCGCCTGGTCAAATAGCTTCAGGATTTTCACCGGAGTCCCGCCCCAGTTTTTCCGCCCGATACACTTCATATGGCTTACATGCAAGGGAATCTGCAGCTCTTCCGCCACGGAAATCACTTCCTGCAGAGCCAGCAGGATTCCATCTCCTTCATTTCGGATATGGGTGGTAATGGGAATGTCCGTCCCCTTCAAGGGCTGCAGTGCTTCCACAAGCCCATCTCTGTCATATTCAAATTCCGGGGCATAGGCAATTCCAAGGCTGATTCCAAGCGCTCCTGCTGACAGAGCTTCCTCCACAGCCTTCCACACCTGATGTAATTCTTCCTTGGAAAGCTTCCCGGAAGCATAGCCTTTTACACTGGCGCGGATGGTTCCATTTCCTGCAAGCATTCCAGTGTTGACGCTGCGCTTTTCTTTTCCAAGAGCCGACAAGTAGGCGGACATGGTTGACATAATTCTAAGAGCAGCTATCTCGATTTCTTTCTCTGAAATTCCGCAAGACTCCTCTTTCTTTTTTGAGAAAAGTACACCTTCGGTATCATCTGTATTTTCATCTTTTCCCCAACGAAAATCCCCAGTCACACTGCTGAGAAATCTGGCAATCTCTTTCCCAAATTTCTCCCCAGCCGGAGCCACCGAAAGCCCACAGTTTCCATTCACCACAGTCGTCAGTCCCTGCCGGTTCAAAAGCTCATCATCCCCGTTTCCAAAGGCCTGCCAGTCTCCGTGTCTGTGAATGTCAAGGAAGCCGGGGGTTATATAACCACCGGCCGCATTCAAAACACGCTCTTTTGGAAAATCGGCTGGAATCTCCACATGAGTTCTCACTTCCGCAATTTTCCCATTTTCTATTACAAGATCTCCATGAAATGGCTTTTCCTTTTTCCCATTTACGATCCAGCCATCTTTGATTATATAGTCCATCCCGAATTACCTTTCCTCAACTTTCCTGATAAACTGACGAATACGATCATTCTTCGGATGCTCAAAAAACTCTTCCGGAGGCGCATCCTCCACGATCACGCCATCTTCCATAAACAAAATCCGATCCGCTACTTCTCTGGCAAAATTCATCTCATGGGTGACAATGACCATGGATACTCCTTCCGCTGCTACTTTACGGATAACACTTAAGACCTCTCCAACCAGTTCCGGATCCAGTGCGCTGGTAGGCTCATCAAAAAGGATCACTTCCGGATTCATAGCCATTGCTCTTGCGATCGCAACCCTCTGCTGCTGGCCGCCGGAAAGATTCTTTGCCATTGCCTCTTCCCTGCCTTCCAGCCCAACCATTTTCAGCAAATCTTTTGCCTTTACAATTGCCTCCTGTTTGGGGACTTTTTTCACATGGACCGGTGCCTCGATCACATTCTGCAGCACACTCATATGGGTAAAAACGTTAAATCTCTGGAAAACCATTCCAATATGCTGCCGCAGCTCATGCAGTGCCTGACCGGAATTCACAGGTTTTCCCATATAATCGATTTCGCCGCTGTCGTAGGTTTCCAGCTGGTTGATACACCGGAGAATTGTGGATTTACCAGAACCGCTGGGACCAAGGATTGCAATCTTTTCCCCTTTATGTATGTCAAAACCGATTTCCTTCAGCACCTGAAGATCCCCAAAGCTTTTGCTGATATTTTTTACACTTAAAATAACATCTTCTGCCATTTATGCCATCCTCCTTTCCAAAACTCCTGCAATCTGGGTAAATATAGTTGTCAGGATCAGATATAATACCGCAACAGCTATGTACGGCTCAAAATAATGGAAAGAATTATAAGCGATCAGGGTTCCCTCTCTTGTCAGCTCTGTCAAAGTGATGGCGGACAAAATAGAGGTATTTTTGATGGTGGCAATAAACTGGTTTACAAGAGGAAGAATGCAGATCTTGGTTGCCTGTGGTGCCACAATTCGAAGCATTTCCAGATGCCAGGGCATTCCAAGTGCTTTGGCTGCTTCTCTCTGCCCCGGGTCAATAGCATGGATACCGGAACGGACAATTTCTGCAATGTATGCGCCTGTATTTAAAGACATGGAAAGCACACCTGCTGTCATAGCGCTGAAAGTAATGCCCAGGTTTGGCAAACCGAAATAGATCAGAAATGCCTGCACCATCAGCGGGGTTCCTCTCCATATCCAGATGTACATCTGTGCCAGTCTGGATACCACTTTTATGTGGCTGTCCCTCATCAACGCAAGCACAACACCCAGAATCGTACCAAAAATAAGTGTGAGAACCGATATTTCCATCGTCACTGCGCATCCCTGGAGCAGTGATGTCATTTTATCAAATACAAGTGACCATTTCAATGTTACCATACTATTTCCCCTGTGGCCAGTAATTATAGCCGGTTTATCCTTTCTTCCTTACTCTTCCGGTATTACTGGTCACGGAGTGACCAGTAACGCGCTTTCTGCATAGAAACATATCTGTGTTTTATTGTAACTGTTCAGTCCTTTCACTATTATGCTTTATTCAGCGGTTTCCGCATCTTCTGCTGCAGCTGCTTCTTCTCCCTCGCCGGAAGCATCGATCCATTTTGTCCAGAGTGTATCATAAGTGCCGTCTGCATAATACTCGTCAATACATTCATTGATAAATTCAAGCAGATCATCTTTTCCCTTCTGTACGGCGATGGCGTTCTCTGCATGGGTAAATGGATCACACACGATCTTGGCACCTTCATATTCCTGGGAAAGAATCTTCTGGTTCAGAAGATCGTTTACCACAACATCCACACGGCCTGCCAAAAGGTCAGATACGCATCCTACTGTATCCTTGTACTGAACAATCTCATAGGAAACATCCGGATTCTCATCCAGGAAGCTCTGTGCTACGTTATAAGAAGTTGCCCCCTCTTTTACGGCAACCTTCAGACCATCGCAGTCAGCCAGACTCTTAACGGTATCTGCATACTCTGAATCTTCTTTCACGGCAAGGATCATACCACTGTCGCAGTAGGATTTGGACATATCCACAACCTCGCATCTTTCGTCTGTCTTATACATTGCTGCAATGGAAAAATCATACTCCCCATTCTGGATAGAAGGAACAATGGACTGGAATTCCATATCTGTCACTTCCATGTCAACTCCAAGCTTGTCTGCAATATACTGCGCCAGGTCAATATCAAAACCTACAATATTGTCGTCATCATCTCTGTATTCAAATGGTACATAAGTTCCAGTTGCGACGGTGATCACACCTTTCTCCTTAATTGCTTTAATATTTTCACCGTTTTCCCAGTCAACTGCTGCCGTGTCCTCTGTGTCTGTACTCTCTGCGTAAACCGGGGTAAAAGCTGTCATAATCATAGAAGCTGCTGTAAGAAGTGCCATTGCTTTTGCTGTTTTTCTCATAATAATTTCTCCTCTCTGACTCTCGCCGGTACAGATAGTCTTCTGTTATCGTTTCCAAAGTGGACAATAACAGCCTGCGCAGTTATGCTATCCCGATTTCCAGCTTTACTAACGCAAAAAGGACCGCCCTGTGGCAGCCCTTTCTGCATGGCAGAAATGCGATATTGCATTTCTCTCTTATGAAGTTTCGGTACGTTATGGAAACAAGTGCAAAAATGCTTTATCAGCAAATACTCTGACCTGCCATACCATAAACGCAAAAAAAAACGGAGCAAACTCTCTAAGTAGTTTGCTCCGTTGCAACTTATGATGGAATTATAGCAAACACATTGCTATCTGTAAATCCATAAATTTAACAATTTTTTTGTATGTGTTTTACAATTTTTGTATATTTCGGTCAACCTTCAATCACATTGCTCATATCATATCTTCCAGCTGGTTTTCCGGCAAGATATTTCGCTGCTTCTACAGCACCCTTGCCAAATACAGCCTTAGAATATGCTGTGTGCTTAAATTCGATCACTTCATCCGGTCCGGCAAAAATCACTTCATGCTCGCCAACAATAGAGCCTCCGCGAACTGCGGAAATACCGATCTCCTTAGCGTCACGTTTCTCTCTTCTCTGGCTGCGGTCATATACGTAATGATACTGGTTGTCCATTGCCTCGTTCAGACTATCTGCAAGGGCAAGAGCTGTTCCGCTTGGTGCATCCACTTTCAGGTTATGGTGCTTCTCTACAATCTCCATGTCAAAACCAGCTGCTGCCAAAACCTTAGCTGCATCCTGAACCAGTTTCAAAAGAGTATTGATTCCAAGGGACATGTTGGCAGATTTCAGAACGGCGATCTTTTTTGCACTCTCTTCTACTCTTGCAAGCTGCTCTTCACTTAAACCTGTGGTGCAAAGAACTACCGGCATATTTTTCTTCTCGCAGTAGTCCATCAGCTTATCAAAAGCCTTCGGGGAGGAAAAATCGATAACAGCATCTGCTTCCACCTGGCAATCGTCGATGTTTGTAAATACCGGATAGCTGTTTTTCCCCTGGTCTGCAATGTCGATTCCTGCTACGATCTGGGCATTTGCATCCTTCTCAACAATATTGGAAATAACCTGTCCCATATGACCGTTACATCCGTGCATGATAATTTTAACCATTTTTATTTTTTCCTTTCTTACTGTAAATTAACGAGCTTGTAAAAATTATTTCAATAATCTACGCGCTCTGTTTTTCCCTGCTTACATATTACAAAGAAATCCCGTCAGCCAGCTGTCAGATAATATGCTGCTGCACACCAGAGCTGACAGGCTCTGTCCGGGATTTCAACATTATTTATGCAAGCTTAATTCCATAATCAGCAAGAGCTTTTTTCAGTCTCTCCTCGTTCTCCGGCTCCATCTCACAAAGAGGCATACGGGTCGGTCCGACTTTCCAGCCCATCAGGTTCAGGGCAGTCTTAACCGGAATCGGGTTTACCTCGCAGAACAGTGCATTGATAAGAGGAACAGCCTCAAGCTGAAGTCTGGCAGCACCAGCAAGGTCTCCCTCCATAAATTTCATAACCATGTCATGTGTATTCTTCGGAGCAACATTGGATAAAACAGAGATTACTCCAAGTCCGCCAAGGGAAAGAATCGGAAGTACCTGGTCATCATTTCCGGAATAAAGCTCGAGAGCTCCGTCAGCCATGGACATCATCTTGGCGATCTGGGAAAGATCTCCGCTTGCAGCCTTGATTCCCACAATGTTCTTCACATTCTTCGCAAGAGCAACTGCTGTAGCAGGCTGGATATTGCAGCCTGTACGACTTGGCACATTATACATAATGATCGGAGTTTCCGGTACAGAATTGGCAATCTCTGTATAATGACGGATAAGACCCTTCTGGCTTGCCTTGTTGTAATATGGAGTCACGATCAGAAGTGCATCAGCGCCATAAGAAGCAGCTTCCTGCGACATCATGACTGCAGTCTCTGTGCAATTAGAACCGGTACCTGCAATAACAGGAACTCTTCCAGCTACCTTGTCAATTGCAAATTTGATGGTCTGGAGATGTTCTCCGTGTGTCAATGTAGAAGACTCGCCTGTAGTGCCGCAGATAACGATTGCATCTGTGCTGTTCGCAATCTGATATTCCAGAAGTTCTTCCAGTTTCTCATAATTTACCTTTCCATCTTCATGCATCGGGGTTACAATTGCAACGGCTGCACCTTTGAAAATTGCCATATTATTTCCTCCTATTCATCTTTATCATGAGTTCTGCTCTCTTCCAAGAGTGGTAATGGTAGTCACACTGTCCACATAATCCAAAATGCCAGGGTCTACCCGATTTCCTGTAAGTATCAAATGCATAGATTCGTCCTTCTGTTTCAAAAGCCCGACAACCATATCAACAGTAGCAATATGCTTATCCAGAAGTCCCAGAATTTCATCCAGTACCAGGAAATCACATTCCTGTGTAGCAATCACTTTACGGGCAAAATTTAAACCATTGAGAATATTGCGCTCCTCTTCAACCTGCTCTTCCTCATTCAACTGGTCGTAACAGGTCTCCATCTTTTCGAAGCGGAAGATCTTGATATCCAGCTGATCCAGTTCTTCCAGAAAGTCCAGCTCGCGCCGTTCATTTCCTTTCAGGAACTGAATGATGATCACACTTTTGCCCTGAGAAGATGCCCGCAGTGCCTGACCAATTGCCAGTGTGGTCTTACCTCTGCCATTTCCGCAATATACTTCTGTTATTTCTTTTTCCATACTGATTCCTCTTATTGTTAAAAATAATGTTACCGTCTGCCATAGATCAATAACATTCCTCGCAATGCCGTCTCCGCAAATGATACCATTCATTCAGATATCGCGCTTTGCAAATAGAAACCGCAAACTGCGCCATTTTTAATATGCTTATATTACCGCAAAACCAGCAGAAATGCAAGCAGAAGAAACTTGGAGAAAAATTGGGCTGGCTGCCTTCCATAAAGCAACTAGCAGACCATGGCGTATTTCCCGCCACTGCAGTTGGTTTACACATACTCCAGCTTGCTCACCGATACCTCATAAGCGATTCTCTTCTGTGTCTCATTTTCCCCGATTCGCTTCATGTATTCCCTGCTTTGGATCCTGCCCCAGATCAGTACATGACCGCCCACTTCAAAGGCTGAAGCATAGCGGGCATTTCGTCCCCAGCAAATACACGGTATGTAATCTGATTTTCCATAAGGTCGGTTCACTGCAAGAAGCAGATCGGCAATCTCTCTTCCCAGCGGTGTTTTCCGGTAAACAGGCGGCTTACAGATATATCCGTCCAGGAAAATCTGGTTTACCGGTGCCAGAGAATCCTCTTCTTCCAGAAATTTTAATTCCCGTGCAAATGCGGAAAGCACCAGCCGGTTGTGTTTTTCTTCATGACGGTTATAGGAACGGAACTGTCCGTGAATTTCCACATACTGTCCCACGTAATCCTGGGTAACGTCCACCAGCCTTTCAGATACCATCACCGGAATCCTGTCTTCAGAATCGCTAAGCCTCTTTACCAGAAGATCCATGGTATAAAATCCTTCTCCGTAAACCTGGTGGCTGAATGTGAAACCTGTAACGATTTTTCCCGTGATGGAAACCTGATTGTTTTCAATAATTTTATCTGCCATGTTGTAGTTCTCCTTCCTTATTTTCACTTTTTTCTGCAGACATATAATACTTGTCTTACTTGTTGGTCTATAATATCTATGAGAAAATCACCCTGTTTAGAACCAGAAATTTAAAATATTTTTTTCATAGAAATTCAAAAATTTTTTTTCAACACCTTGTAATTCGCGAAAAATGTGGTAAACTGAGGTTTTGGACAATATAAAGAAGAAACTACATTAATATGGAAAGAAAGAGGCAGAATCCCTCTGCCCGATAAAGAAAGGATTTCGATTTTTATGAAGACGAAACGCGAAGATGTACGTAACGTAGCCATCATTGCCCACGTTGACCATGGTAAAACCACTCTGGTAGACCAGCTTCTGAAACAGAGCGGTGTTTTCCGTGCCAATCAGGAGGTTCAGGAACGTGTCATGGACTCCAACGATATTGAGAGAGAGCGTGGTATCACAATTCTCTCCAAGAACACAGCAGTTCATTACAAAGACACAAAGATCAACATTATCGATACCCCAGGACATGCTGACTTCGGCGGCGAGGTTGAGCGTGTACTGAAAATGGTAGACGGCGTTATCCTTCTGGTTGACGCTTTCGAAGGCGCTATGCCTCAGACCAAATTCGTTCTGAAAAAAGCTCTTGAGCTGGATCTGCACGTAATCGTCTGCATTAATAAGATAGACCGTCCAGAAGCAAGGCCAGACGAGGTTGTTGACGAGGTTCTGGAACTTCTTATGGATCTTGGTGCTTCCGATGAGCAGCTCGACTGCCCATTCCTCTATGCATCTGCAAAAACAGGACACGCTGTTCTGGATCTGAAGGATACACCAGAGAACATGGAGCCGCTGTTTGAGGCTATTCTGAAATACATTCCGGCTCCGGAGGGAGACCCGGATGCAGACACACAGGTACTGATCAGTACCATTGATTATAACGAATATGTTGGACGTATCGGCGTTGGTAAGGTTGAGAGCGGCACTATTGCCGTAAACCAGGAGCTTACTCTTCTGAACCACCACGATCCGGACAAAAAACAGAAGGTTAAGATCAGCAAGCTTTATGAGTTTGACGGTCTGAATAAAGTTGAGGTAAAAGAGGCAACTATCGGATCAATTGTTGCAATTTCCGGTATTGCTGAAATTCATATCGGAGATACCCTTTGCGGCGGAGATAACCCGGAGGCAATTCCATTCCAGAAGATTTCTGAGCCGACTATCGCCATGAACTTCCTGGTAAATGACAGCCCGCTTGCAGGACAGGAGGGTAAATACATCACCTCCCGTCATCTCCGTGACAGACTTTACAGAGAGTTGAACACAGATGTCAGCCTTCGCGTAGAAGACACTGAGACAACTGAGTGCTTTAAGGTTTCCGGACGTGGTGAGCTTCATCTTTCCGTTCTTATTGAGAATATGAGACGTGAGGGATATGAATTTGCAGTCAGCAAGCCAGAGGTACTTTACAAAATTGATGAACGTGGCAAGAAATTAGAGCCAATGGAAATTGCCTACATTGATGTTCCGGAGGAATTTTCTGGTACCGTTATCCAGATGCTCAGCGAGCGTAAGGGTGAACTGCAGGGAATGAGCACTGCAAGCGACGGTTCCGTTCGTCTTGAGTTCCACATTCCTTCCCGTGGACTGATTGGTTTCCGAGGAAATTTCCTTACTTCCACAAAGGGAACTGGTATTATCAATACTATTTTTGATGGCTATTCTCCATATAAGGGAGATTTCCAGTATCGTAAACAGGGTTCCCTGATTGCTTTCGAGGGCGGCGAGGCTGTTACTTATGGTCTGTTTGCAGCTCAGGAGCGTGGTACTTTATTTATCGGACCTGGTGCAAAGGTTTACAGTGGTATGGTTATCGGACAGAATGGCAAGGCAGAGGATATCGAGCTGAATGTCTGCAAGACCAAGCATCTGACCAATACTCGTTCCTCTTCTGCTGATGAGGCACTGAAACTGACTCCGCCAAGAGTTCTCAGTTTGGAGCAGGCTATTGAGTTTATCGATACAGATGAGCTTCTGGAGGTTACTCCAAGCAGCCTTCGTATCCGTAAGAAGATTCTGGATTCCCGTGATCGTAAGAGAGCTTCTATTAAGAAAAATGCGTAAGGGATTATAAGAAAATAGAGCAGATAGATCTTAGGTTGAGTAAGATTTATCTGCTCTTTTTGTATATAGCAAGCTCTAAAGCTCTTTCTTTAGTTTATAGAAGTCCTTCACAGCCTTCCAGCCAATTTTCACAATCTTCTTCACATTAATGGAATTAGTTCCGCCCTGTCTGGGTTTGAAGGTGATGTCTATGAATTGTACTTTTTCTTTGTAGTGGACAAAGTATGTAGTAAACATAATGTTGGGAATGTTGAAGTCTTCCGGGAGTTTGTCGATATATTTGGCTACCAGGCTGGATTTCATCAGGCGGTACGGCGCATTGGCGTCGGAAACTTTTACACCGAAGATCATTCTCAGCAGAAAGCATACAACATTCTCTACGAATTTTCTGGATTTTCCGTCGCCACGTACAGCGCGGCTACCGATTATTGCATCATACCGGCCCCTCTGGTTCCAAAATGGCTCGAATTCGTCAGGGTTCGTCTGACCGTCTGAATCAGTCTGGAAAATATAATCGGCTTTCTGCCGGATGGCATAACGATATCCATAAAGTACTGTAGGACCGTGACCGCCGTTTGGTTTATCCAGTGAGACAAGAAGGGGTCTTGTAGCAGCGCATTTCTGCAGGAGTTCATAGGTGTTGTCTTTACTTCCGTCGTTAATAATCACCAGTCTGGAATTTCCCTCATCGTTATGACGTTCCACTACTGGGTACCACTGGTCAATGGTTTTCTCAATATTCTCCGATTCATTATATGCCGGAATTACGATATATAAACTGGACATAACTTCCTCCCATTTACTGATTTTTCAAACAGGCTTTAAGCTTTAACAGCATATCTTTAACCGTACTTTATATATCATATTGTAACTGTTCAGTACCTTCACTGCTACACGCTTCGCGGTACACAGAAATCATGCTTTCAGCCCAAATTCTTCTGCTAATTTTCCAAACTGGGGCAAAGAGTTCATAATCGTGTCATACGATACACAATAAGCCAGTCTTACATATCCAGGGCAGGCAAAGGAGCTTCCCGGCACCATAAGGATATTGTATTTTTTGCCAGCTTCGCAGAAGGCTTTTTCATCTGTAACTGGAGATTTCACGAATAAATAGAACGCTCCCTGTGGCTTAATACATTCAAATCCCAGTTCTTTCAGTCCATTGTAAAGAGCAAGGCGGTTCTTGTCGTAAGCTGCCACATCTACCTCTGCATCTACGCATTTCGCGATTACTTTTTGGATCAGGGATGGAGCATTTACGCAGCCGATAGTACGATTAGCAATGGCTGCTGCTGCGATCAGTTCCTCGCTTCCGTCTGCCTCGTCTGGAATAACCAGATAACCGATACGCTCACCTGGAAGAGAAAGGGATTTGCTGTAGGAATAGCCTACGATTGTATTTGCATAATATTTTGTCAGATAGGGTACCTGTACGCCGTCATAGGCCAGTTCTCTATATGGCTCATCAGAAATCAGGTAAATCACTGTGCCAAATTCTTTCTGCTTCGCTTCCAGAATTGACGCAAGTTTCCTGATTGTTTCTTCTGAATAAACAACTCCAGTCGGATTGTGAGGAGTATTCACAATGACAGCACGGGTCTTCGGTGTGATTTTCTCCTCAAATTCCTTCAGATTCGGCTGGAATGTGGTAGTATCCGGTGAGATTTCCACAAGGTTGCCATCATAATTGCGTACATATGCACCATACTCCAGAAAATAAGGTGCAAAAACGATCACTTCTTCCCCAGGATTCAGGATCGTCTTAAAAGCCACATTCAGTCCACTGGCTGCTCCAACTGTCATGATCAGATTTTTCGCTGCAAAAGAAGTGCCAAATCGACGGTTCAGGGACTCTGCAATTGTCTGACGAACATCTTCGAATCCTGCATTGCTCATATAGCCATGGAGAACTGTCGGCTCTTCCTCATTTACCAGATCAATGATGGCCTGACGAACACAATCCGGTGCGGGTACACTTGGATTTCCAAGGCTGAAATCAAATACATTTTCCGGTCCGTAAATCGCGCGAAGGCGATTGCCTTCCTCGAACATCATACGGATTGCAGAATTGTTTTTTACATATGGTTTCATTTTTTCTGCTATCATTTTATGTCACTCCTCTTTTGCTTATTTCTTATTAAGATTTCTCTATTATTTCGTCTTATTTTTTCCAAATATAATCCATCCTACAAGTCCCAGTACCAGCAGACTCACAAGCATCCACACGGTCAGCACAACCGGTCCCTTCGGGCTGAACATATCATAATATCCTTTCAGATAAATCACAACTACAATCGCCGGAATCACATACAGCATGTATTTCTGTACGTTTGCAGGGAATTTCAGCCCTTCTCCGGTATCCGCCTCTTTAATAAAGCGCTTCCAGCCCCAGCCATATTTGGACACGCAGAACATTACAAATACTACAGAACCCAGTGGAAGAATATTATTGGATACAATGAAATCTTCCAGATCCATGATGTTCGTTCCTGCTCCAAGCGGCTGTATTCCTGACAAAATGTTGAAGCCAAATACTGCCGGCAGAGAAAGAAGGATCATTGCCACCATGTTGACTATAACAGCTTTTCCACGGCTCCAGCCTTTTCTGTCCATTGAATAGGATATAATATTTTCAAAGACCGCAATTACAGTAGACAGGGAGGCAAAGGACATAAACAGGAAAAACAGAGCTCCCCAGATTTTCCCTCCTGTCATCTGGTTAAATACATTAGGCAATGTAATAAATACAAGTCCCGGGCCTGCTCCTGGCTCCACACCAAATGCGAAGCATGCCGGAATAATGATTAATCCTGCCATCAATGCGACAAAGGTATCCAGAATCGTAATATGCAGAGATTCTCCCAGAAGGGATCTATCCTTTCCAAGATAGCTTCCGAAAATCGTCATAGAGCCTGCACCAATACTTAATGTAAAAAATGCCTGCGACAGTGCCCCAAAGATCACATTTCCGATTCCGATCTCGGCCATAGCGGCAAAATCCGGCACCAGGTAAAATTTCACTCCCTCCATCGCTCCGTCAAGCGTAAGCGAATGAACCGCAAGCACTACGATCAGCGCCAGAAGACATATCATCATTACTTTTGTGATTTTCTCCAGGCCACGCTGCACTCCCAAAGAGCACACTCCGAAGGATAAAACAACTACAATGATCATCCATAAAGTCATTGTACCAGCTGAATCCTGAAGTCCTGTAAAATAGTCTGCCACCTGTGCAGAATCTTTCCCGTCCAGTTTGCCGGCTGCCATTGCATAACAGTAGTAAAGCATCCATCCTGCAACCACGGTGTAGAACATCATCAGCACATAGTTGGAAACCATGCTCATGTAGCTGAAATTATGGAAGTTGGCGCCCTCCGGTTCCAGGTCGTGAAATGCCCTTGCCGTGCTTTTACGGCTTGCACGTCCTACTGCGAATTCACATACCAGTACTGGCAATCCCAACAAAACCAGAAATATCAGGTAAATCAGAATAAATGCCGCTCCACCATATTTTCCCGCCATATACGGAAACTTCCACACGTTTCCAAGTCCAATGGCGCATCCTGCAGAGACCAGGATAAATCCCAGCCGTGATCCAAAGGTTTCTCGTTCTTTCAAATCGTCCCCCTTGTTTTCTTTTTCATTTTATAGTGCCTGGCAGCTGCACCTTCCAGGCTTTGTTTTTGTTGGAAAGTAATAAAAAGGACCGGTTATATCCAGCCCTTTTTCATATTTTTCCTGATATCTTATTGTAACGCGCCCACACTTTTATGTCAACGCTTTTATGTGATGGAAATTTGACGTTTTAAAGTCGAAAATAAATCATTGGTGATAATTTACGATTTTTTTCGCAGTAACAGAGACCAATGTATTGGTGTCCGCAAACTTTTATACATAAAAAGAACAGTCTCACCTTAAACACCATTTTCCAGGCAAAACTGTCCTCTTTCATTATTCCTTAACTTTTCACACTAAGTCTCACCAGCGCCCTCTGCAGCTTGGCTTCAACGATCTTGTATTCCTTATCGGAAAGTCCACCCTTGGCCAGCTTTTCCTGGGCACGCTCTTTGGCTTTTCCAGCGCGGTCGGCGTCGATGTCCTCCTGCCATTCCCAGGTGGTTGCAAGAAGACTGCAATTGCCATCCATTACGGTGAGCATGCCACCGATGCAGGCTGCACTGCGGCTGGTGCCATTCTCCAGTATCACATGGGCCTCGCCCATTCCAAGAGCGGTACAGAAGTTGCAGTGTCCTGCCAGGATTGCCAGATCACCGGTAATGCTGCGGCACACAATGCGCTGCACCTCTCCCTCAAAAAGCAGGCCGTCGGGGGTACCGATTCTAAGGGGAAATGTCCTCATAGGCAGCCTCCTTTACTGATTCTGGTTATTTTTTGCTTTCTCAAATACATCGTCAATAGTTCCGGCAAACAGGAAGCAGCTCTCTGGAATACTGTCGCACTCGCCATCCAGGATCATCTTAAATCCACGGAGAGTCTCTTTCAGCGGAACGTACTGTCCCGGCATACCTGTAAACTGCTCTGCAACAGAGAAGCTCTGTGACAGGAATCGCTGCACCTTACGCGCGCGGCTTACTGTCAGCTTATCCTCTTCTGAAAGCTCATCCATACCCATAATTGCAATAATATCCTGCAGTTCTTTATAACGCTGCAGAACTCTCTGTACTGCACGTGCAATCTCATAATGCTCCTGTCCAACTACCTCCGGGGAAAGGATACGGCTGGTGGAATCAAGCGGATCCACTGCCGGATAAATACCCTGGCTGGCGATCTCACGGGAAAGTACGGTGGTCGCATCCAGATGGGTAAATGTAGTAGCCGGAGCCGGGTCTGTAAGGTCATCGGCAGGTACATAAACAGCCTGTACAGATGTGATGGAACCCTTTCTGGTAGAAGTGATACGCTCCTGAAGGGCACCCATCTCAGTAGCCAGAGTTGGCTGATAACCTACAGCGGAAGGCATACGTCCAAGAAGTGCGGAAACCTCTGAGCCAGCCTGTGTAAAACGGAAAATATTATCAATGAAAAGAAGCACGTCCTGATTCTTCACATCACGGAAATACTCTGCCATAGTCAGTCCGGAAAGACCAACTCGCATACGTGCTCCCGGCGGCTCGTTCATCTGACCATAAACTAGTGCAGTCTTGTCGATAACGCCGCTTTCCTTCATTTCATTGTAAAGGTCATTACCCTCACGGGTACGCTCTCCAACACCTGTAAATACGGAAAGTCCGCCGTGTGCTGTGGCAACATTGTGGATCAGCTCCATAATAAGAACTGTTTTGCCAACACCAGCACCTCCGAACAGACCGATCTTACCACCTTTTGCATAAGGGCAGATCAGGTCAACAACCTTGATACCGGTCTCCAGGATCTCAGTTGCCGGCATCTGCTCCTCATAGGATGGTGCCGGACGGTGGATTGCCCAGTGCTCTTTCGTCTCTGGTGCCGGAAGATTATCTACCGGATCACCAAGAAGATTAAATACTCTTCCCAGGCACTCCTCTCCAACCGGAACCTTGATGGGTTCACCAGTATCTACAGCCTTGGTTCCTCTTACCAGACCATCTGTGGAATTCATGGCGATACAGCGTACCGTATTATCCCCGATCTGCTGAGCAACCTCTGCTGTGAGCTTTGTGCCTTCATGATCAATTTCGATGGCATTGAGAAGTGCCGGCAGCTCGTCATGCCCGAACCGGATATCCAGTACCGGACCGATTACCTGCACCACCTCGCCAATGTGTTTTTCGCTCATTTAGCAATCTCCTTATAGATTGAAGGGTAAAATCCTTCATAATCATCATTATTTCTGTGACTGACCATCCGAAAAATCCATATAGTGATATTTCGTTATATTTTTCACTATATCTTATTTTTTGTCCAGCCAGCACGCGGATGAATATTCTATAAACGCAAAATATCAACTAATATTGTAAGTACTGTCTCTTTCATGGCAGCAATATATTTTGCACCTATCCTATACTCCCTCCGCACCTCCAACAATCTCTGTGATCTCCTGCGTGATGCTTGCCTGACGTGCCCGGTTGTAATGCAGATTCAGCTTCTCGATCATTTCCTCGGCATTGTTGGTCGCAGCCTCCATGGCGGTACGTCTTGCAGCCAGCTCACTGGCAACACTCTCGCAAACCGCACCATAGATCAAACCAGCCAGATACTCCGGAACGATGGCATCAAATACTTCCGACGCATCCGGCTCATACAGAATCAGATTCCGGATGCTCTTTGTATCCTGTTTATCTGTCAGGTCCTTCAGAGGCAGCACCGGAATCGCCGATGGCTGCTGGGAAAGCATGGAAACAAACTTTGTGTAACAAAGATCAATGTGTCCAAATTCTCCCTTCTTAAATTCCCCGCAGAGCAGATTCGCCATCTCAAAGCAGTCTGCAACAGAAACATCGGCAATTTCACCAAAGCTTTCTGTAACACAGGCAAATCCATTTCGCTTCGAATACTCCACAGCCTTTTTCCCAATGGGAAGAACCAGGAAATCCTGATTCAAAGAGGCTGCTTCCAGACATTTAAACAAGTTGGTGTTATATCCGCCAGCCAGACCACGGTCTCCGGCGATCAGCACATAGCAGCGCTTCTCATTCCCGGATTCTCTGGCATATACAGAGGAAAAATCTGTATTCCCCCGGGCAATATCCACAAGGGTCTGATGCATGGTCTCAAAATAAGGCCGGCAGACTTCCGCCCTTTCTTTTGCTTTACGCAGTTTGGAGGATGCTACAAGTTCCATTGCCTTGGTAATCTGCATAGTGCTCTGCACACTTTTGATCCGCAGCTTTACCGCTTTCATGTTTGCAGCCATAAAAAGTCCTCCTTGTCACAATTTATTTCTCAGGTCTTGTATTTACAAAATTCTCAGTATACTGTTCCAATGCGCCCTTCAGCTTCTCTTCTGTCTCCGCAGATAATGCACCTGTGGAACGGATTTCCTGCATTGCAGCAGCACCCTGTGCATCACTATCGATCCAGGTATAAAGACCAGCTTCATAGGTTCTTACATCCTCTGTAGCAACCCTGGAAAGAATTCCCTTGGTTACTGCATAAAGGATAGCCACCTGCTTCTCAACCGGAACCGGCGCATTCTGGTTCTGCTTCAGTACCTCTACAATACGGGCACCCTGCTCCAGTCTGGCTTTTGTATCAGCATCCAGATCTGAACCGAACTGTGCAAAGCTCTGCAGCTCACGATACTGGGAATAAATCAGCTTCAAAGTACCGGCAACCTTCTTCATTGCCTTGATCTGTGCATTTCCACCAACTCGTGATACGGAAATACCAGGGTTTACAGCCGGCATAACACCGGAATGGAACAGCTCTGTCTCCAGGAAAATCTGTCCGTCTGTGATGGAAATAACGTTAGTGGGAATATATGCGGAAACGTCTCCTGCCTGTGTCTCGATGATCGGAAGTGCAGTCAGGGAACCGCCGCCGTGTGCCTCATCCAGTCTTGCGGCACGCTCCAGAAGTCTGGAATGGAGATAGAAAACATCTCCAGGATATGCCTCACGTCCCGGTGGACGACGGATCAGCAGGGAAAGTGCACGATAAGCAACCGCATGCTTACTTAAATCATCGTAAATGATAAGTACATCTTTTCCCTTATACATAAAATATTCACCCATTGCACATCCGGAATACGGTGCAATGTACTGCAGCGGGCTGGCTTCTGAAGCAGTAGCCGCTACAACGATGGTATAATCCATAGCGCCATTTCTTGTAAGAGTCTCAACCAGGGAAGATACGGTGGAACGCTTCTGACCAATTGCAACATAGATACAGATCACGTCCTTCCCATTCTGATTGATAATAGTATCTGCTGCCAGAGTGGTCTTACCAGTCTGACGGTCACCGATAATCAGCTCACGCTGACCTCTTCCAATGGGAACCATGGAGTCAATTGCCTTAATACCGGTCTGCAGAGGCTGGTTAACGCCCTGTCTCTCGCAGATACCTGGTGCCGGGCTCTCAATCGCCCTGTATTCACTTGTCACTACAGGTCCTGCACCGTCAATAGGCTGTCCAAGGGCATTTACAACTCGCCCGATCATAGCCTCACCAACCGGAACGGATACCACCTTTCCGGTGCGCTTTACGGTCTGACCTTCGCCAATACCGGAATCATCCCCAAATAAAACGATAGAAACACTGTTTTCTTCCAGGTTCTGCGCCATTCCGAAGCTTCCGTCCTCAAACTCAAGAAGCTCTCCTGCCATACAGTTGATAAGACCGCTGGCTCTTGCAATACCATCACCAACCATAAGAACCGTACCGGTCTCATTCTGTTTGATAGCGTTATCGTAGTATTTGATCTGACTGCGGATGACTTTTGAAATTTCTTCAGGTTTAAGCTGCATTTTCTCTATCCATCCTTATACTATAAGCTCGTTTAATTTCCTGGAAAGATCATCCAGACGGCTCTTTACTGTACCGTCCAGCTGTCTGCCCTCCAGTTCCACTTTAAGACCTGCAAGCACTGTAGGATCTGTCTTCTGGGTCAGGGTAACGGTCTTACCGCTTATCTTCTCCAGCTTGTCCTTAAGCGCTGCCATCTGCTCATCTGTCAGTGCAACCGCGCTGGTCACCACTGCAGTGGCAATGTTATGGTCCACATTGTACCGCCGTGTAAATTCCTCACAGCATCCGGAATACTCTCCCAGGATTCCGCGCTCACACAGCAGTTTCAGAAAATTCACCAGATACCGTTCTGCTTCTGTTCCAAATGCAGTATCAAGAAGTTTTGTCCTCTCTTCCTTCGGGATTGAAGGCTCTGACAACAATTTCACATAATCGGGATTCTCCCGGAAAAGCTGCCGGATTGTCTGCATCTGCTCCAGCACAGTGTCGGTAAGCTGTTCTTCAGCAGCAAGATCATACATGCTGCTGCCATATAATCTGGCAATCTGCGTCATGATGCCTCACCTACATTCGAAATAAACTCGTCGATCAGTTTCGCGTGATCCTCTTCTTTGATCTCACGCTCGATCACCTTGCCGGCAATCTCCATTGCCATGCCGCCGATCTCATTCTTCACTTCATTGACAGCTTTGCGTTTCTCCTGTGCAATGTCGCTCTCAGCCTTCTCTTTCATAGCACGGGCTTCCTGGGCTGCACTTTTCAGGATCTCCTCACTCTGGAGGGAAGCTGTCCTCTGTGCCTCTGTGACAATATCGCTGGCCTTTGCTTTGGCCTGCTGCATATTCTGTTCATACTCTGTCTTCATGGCAAGAGCTTCTTCCTTCGCCTTTGTAGCATCCTGGATTTCGGCATCTGCCATTGCTCTTCTCTTCTGAAGCATTTCATTGACAGGCTTAAACAAAAATCTTTTTATCAGATACATTTGAAGAAAAAGATTGCAGATCTGTGCGATAAACGTCCACGGCACAATTCCTACAAGTTCCTGTACCTGCATGTTCTAACCTCCTGTTGTAACTGCTACCATTCATACCGTTCCAGTATCTTACCAGTATAGAAACCAGCTGCTTTGGTGCCGTCTCTATGGAGCTTCCATAACAGCGGTCTGTGAATGGTAACGCCTGTGATACTTGTCCTTAATTATCCAAGGAACTTCATGAAGGTACCAGGTGCAACAAAGATCAGAAGCAGACCGGTTACGAAACCGTAAATACCTGTAGTCTCTGCGATCGCACAACCAAGAAGCATGGTAGAGGTTACATCACCTTTACACTCTGGCTGACGTCCGATTGCTTCCAGAGCTTTTGCAACTGCGTTACCTTCTCCAATACCAGGTCCGATACCTGCGATCAGTGCAAGACCAGCACCAATTGCACAACCAGCCAGTGCGATACCTTTTGCCAATACTGTAAAATCCATAATCAAATCCTCCTGTTATTTATGATTTCTCTTGTTAGAAATTCAATTCATCCGGAAACTGCAAAATATTTTCTGCATTTTCCGATTTTCTGCCCACTTCGTGAACATCCGCCTTCTTTACGCTACTCTTCTGCTGCATTCGCGATATACATTACAGTCAGCATACAGAAAATAAATGCCTGCATGATTCCGGAAAACCAGTCAAAATAAACTGACATAATTGCCGGAATACCAACGTCCAGGAATGGGATCTTCGACAAAACATCTCCCACAATACCCGGAATCAATCCAAACAGTTTGGAGCTTGCCAGCGCCAGCGCTGCATAGATCAAACCATTGATAACTACACCGGAAAGAATATTTCCAAAATGACGGCACGCCATACTGATCGGTGTGGCGATCTCAGAAAGAATATTAAATGGTGTCATAATAGGGATCGGAGTTGTAAATCCCTTCATATATCCACCGAAACCATTTGTCTTAATCTTCTGTGCCGTGATCATGGTAAATACAACAACTGCCCATGCAGCTTCTGTGGAAAGATCTGCTGTAGGGCTTCGCAGTCCTACAAGGCTGATCAGGTTGGATACCACACTGGTGGCAAAAAGCGCCGCCACAAAAGGAATCATATAGCTGAATTTCTCACCCATATTTCCGATGACGAACTTATTTGCTGTCTCCACCAGAAGTTCAGCCACAGCCTGTCTCCTGGATATTTTCTCCACTTTCAGATCATGTGTCAGCCAGATACAAAGTCCTGTGATCAACAGCATAACCAGCCAGCTTACAACCAGAGTCTCCGTTATCTGGAATTTCCCCAGGATGGGAATCTCGAACGGAAACGTATAGAATATCCTGCCACCGGTTATTTCGATATCCATGTACTCTCACCTCCTGTCATTATAAATTTGTAACTGTTCCGTACCACATCTGTCACACACTTCGCGGAGCAGTACCTGCTGAATAGTTACATAAAATTGTATATATCATTATGCGGCCTTCCTCCCCCCAATGATTCCAACTGTCTTGATCACAATGTTTGGAAAAAGCAATGGTAAGATTCCGGCTACAAACTGAAAACAGGGAACCGCAATCGCCAGAACGCCCCAGATAAGCTGAAGCATCATTCTCTGACTATAGCTGGCCTTCATCTTCGCTGCGGCCTGTTTATCGTCCTCCATGGAAACTATCTTCTGAACGGTCAGTCCCATAAGGAAAAAGTTCAGTACTGCCACCATCCCGCCAATAAATCCGGCGAGAAGCACTGTATAATCAAACGGAATCTGCTCCGGCACTGCCAGATGTCCGATTCCAAATACAGCCCACATCAGGACTACGCATACAAATGTACCAATCGCCACCTTCTTCGTCTCTTTCCTCACTGCCGGCTGCACATCTGCAAACATTTTGCTCATACAAATCTCCCTTCTGAAACGTGTTTGAAAAAGGTTTTCTGCAAAATGTACGTCACACTTTGCAAGAATGATTCCTCAAACACACTCTAATGATGTCTGTTAAATGAAACTTTATTCTTCTTTTTCTCTTTCTCTTTCTTCTGATGTCCGGTTACGGACAGGTAAAGCTTATAGGCTACTGTAAAGGAGCCTCCCAGTCCGAAAAAAAAGCCAGGAATAAAAATCCATTCTCCTATTCCCAGGCTGGTACTCATCCACCAGCAGATCAGCAGGCACAGAAGCAGAGGAGTGATAAAGGATAAGCTAAATTGACTAAGCAAAGTCATATTCTTGATAATATCTCCCCATTTTTTCATAAAAGTCTCCTGTCTCAAGTCTCATTTTATAGACAGATTTTAACACAATTCAGTATGGATAGCAACTTCTATTGTGCACATTATTTAAAAATTGACTTCCATTTTATTGCATATCGTCAATTTTTTCACACTTCAAAAAGTAATTACATGCTAACAAATTCTTGTTATTTTGTCGTTATACAATCGTTAAACATTGACTAAAATTCAGACACGGCAGGTAGTATTGTCTAGTACATTGAATATTAAGTAACCGCCATATTGACTTGTCTGATTTTTCATCTGCTGCGTTGTCGTCGGTCGCCGT
>NZ_JAQDKY010000027.1:24163-58593 GCF_027662325.1 Blautia faecis
CGATGTACTAGAATGTGTTTGAAACAGGCTCTGACTGCAATATCCTTTGATATACAAAAAACTGCCTTGTATCAGCATTCCCATTCCTGGTAAATTCATGCTGTACAAAGCAGTTTCTCTTTCATAGTTTCTTATGAACCTCACTATCTTATTTTAGAGCGTATTTATAAAATCATTCTCGCAATCTGCACGCCCCGCTTTGCGACATATTTTGCCCAAATTCGTAGAGCGTGTTTGTGAAATCATTTCTGAAAATTATGACGTGCCTCTTATGAAAGCTATTTCAATTTGCATACAAATAAGAACTGTATGTAGGATCATCAATGTTTGAGGAATCAATCCATGCCGGGTCGATACGCACATTCCGCTTGATTTCCACACTCTTCTTTGGTGCTGTAGTCAAAAGTGCTGTCCAGATGGTCTGATATCCCATCGCGTAAGGCTGCTGGGAAACCACACCGACCTCTTTACCATTCCGGATAGCCTCCTGTTGTTTCGCTGTGGCATCCACACCAACCATCACAATGGAATCCTTTGTCTCATCCTTTTTCATGTCCAGATACAGATCGGCAATATCTGCATTATCGCAGAAAACACCGTCCAGCTGCGGATATTTGTCAAGAACCTCCTGCATGGCAGCTGTCATATCATCTACCTGATCCTGATAAACAATCTCCACAACTTCAATATCCGGATAATTGGTGATATAATTGGTAAAACCGCTTACACGTTCCTGAATGCTCTGCGTCTTTTCCTGCGCAGAAAAGACTGCAACCTTACCCATTTTTCCGATGGCTGTGGCTAATCTATACGCAGCAATTTCTCCCACCCTGGTATTATCCGTACCACGAAATGCACGGACCATCTTGCTGTCTGTAACACCAGAGTCAAATGCCACAACCGGGATTCCATTCTCCTTGGCAGCTTCCAGCTGCGCCTGAAGGGAATCCATATCGCTGGCAGAAACACAAAGTACATCCGGATTCTCTGCAATTACCGCATCTATGGTATTTACCTGGCTCTCCACATCTTTCTCATCACTGGCGCCTTCAAAGGTCATGGTCACCTGATCTTCTTTCTTGAAGCCATATGCCTCGTTTACATCGGCAATTGCCTGCTCCATTCCTTTCTTAACCAGTCCCCAGAACTCTCCACTTGTACTCTTGCTTACAACTGCTACCCGGGATCCTGCCTGGATTTCTACAGATGTATCGATTTCAGGAATAAGAGGATCCTTTTCTTCCTGGGCTTCTTCTGTGGATTCCGTAGTCTGCCCGTCAGAAACCAGTGGCGCGATCACTTTCTCCACTTCTTCTTTCTTACAGCCTGTGAAGGTGCATAATGCAGCCAGAACAACAGCAGGTATCACTGCTACTTTTTTCATTTTATTCACTCCTCATCTGAATGTTTAAAGTTTTTCATAGAAACTTTTTATAACTATTTTTCGCAGTCTTCATCTTTGTTTAATCTTGCTTTTACATTATACACAATTTCGGTTCCACGTCTATAGTTTTTATGGTTTTTTCACATTTGCGGGATAGAAATCCCCTTAAACTCAGTCCCTTCCGGCTTTGTCACGAATTTCATCACCTTTCCGGTTACCGGATGGAAAAAGGTGAGGCTTGCGGCGCACAGAGCCAAGCTGCCTGCCCCGATGGTCACATTCGTTCCGGCACCATATTTCCGATCACCAGCCAAAGGCATTCCTGCATGAGCCATCTGAACCCGGATCTGGTGATGGCGGCCTGTATCCAGATGAATTCGAAGCAGCCATTTTTTCTTTCCGGAAATTGCATCCACAGCTTCACCGAGAACCTCATAGGAAAGTCTGGCTTTCTTCGCACCAGGAGTGTGCGCATTTACCACGGAAGAAGTATTGGATTTTCCATCTTTTTTCAGGTAATCCTCCAGAACTTTTTCTTTTTTCCCAGCCTCGGCCTGCTGTCCATATGTTACTGCCAGATAAATTTTTTCCATCTTTCCAGCTGTAATCTGTGCACTTAACGATTTCG
This sequence comes from Blautia faecis, assembly GCF_027662325.1. Classification (NCBI taxonomy): domain Bacteria; kingdom Bacillati; phylum Bacillota; class Clostridia; order Lachnospirales; family Lachnospiraceae; genus Blautia; species Blautia faecis. The sequence goes on from NZ_JAQDKY010000027.1 coordinate 26,176, forward strand.
CAGCCTCAGGTGTCTTCCCAAATACAAGAATACCTTCTACCGGCTGATCCAGCCTGTGGATTACTGCCAGATATGGAATCCTTCTCCCACCACCGGCTTGCATTGCCAGATAATTTTTCAAGCTGCTCTCCAGATCCATGGCACCGATTCTTGCATTCTGTACCGCAATTCCCGCTGGCTTACAGCAAACTAGAATCTCTTTATCTTCAAAAAGAATGTAGTCCTCTATTTTCCCACTAAACATCGTCTGCTTCCCTCATAGTTTCCAATTTTCTCCGCTCATTATAGCGGATTAAAGCCTGATTTACAAGCTCACACTTTCTATTCCGGTATGCTTTATGCTGCATATCGGTTCCTGTTCACTTCGTATCCAATACATCATCCCGCTTTTTGTCTCTCACAGCATGGAAAAGGACGGTCATCATTTTACTTATATTTCAAATGATGACCGCCCTAAAATTCTTCAGTATTCAATGGTCTTTTCCTCGTTTTTCAAATTGATTTACAATTTAATATTTACGTGGTCTTTATTCAGTTGTTCTATATTCAGTTTTAAGTTTTTATTTAAAATATCTTATCTTATTTCCTGCTCATAAACGATATGATGTTTATCATTCGGTTTATTTAGAAGTTTGATAGATTGAAATTATAATTCACGTTTTATAATTTCTTCTGCAGAAATATCGGATATACTTCTCAGGCTCTGAATCATTATCATAAACAATTTCAAACTTAATTCGGTTAAATCCAAAACCACTTACTGGTTCATATGCTCTCTTATATGTATTATACAAAAAAGTTTGAGCGGAAGTTCCTGATCTATTTCTGACTGGAATATCAATTATGATATTCTTCTAATGCAAAGTTTCGATTCATATTCTAAAGGTTCAATAGGAATCTCAAGATATCCTGCTTATCTGTGATAAGGGGTTATATCCTCTGGAGAAATGTTTCTTTACACAAGTTCCAGATCTTTGTATTAGTGGTGGACAGTTATTCAATATAAGTAATCGCTTCTATTTACCTTGGATACGTTTATAAGTATCAGCTGAATCAAGTGATACTTTATTTTCTATTTACACGGTTCTCGTATCAGGTCTTCTTGCAGGAAATGCGATTCCTGTCTCTCTTATATTGATTAGAAAGATTTTATGTTCCCATTGGAATCACTAAGCTCCTTTCTTTATGAAGTTGTTTTTCTTTTCTTTTGATGAGCTTATATTACCATCTCTGATCTTATTTGTCAATACTTTTTCGTGTATTTTTTGTTTTATTTCTGTTTTATTTTGGCGTTTCACGTTGTATTTCTGTGTTTTTTACTAATTATTATAATTATTCAGAATATTTGTTTATATAACAAGAAAGGCTCCTTTTTGCAAAAGTCTAAATAGGTGTTTAAAAAAGGCTTTCTGCAAGATATACGTCATGATTTGTGGGAGATTTTGTCCGGTTGAGGGTATCATAGCGGGCTACGACAACCGAATTCGGGAAAAATATACCGCAAAGTGGGACGTGCAGATTGCGGAAATGCTTTTTTAAACACGTTCTAGCCTATGTAGAAACACATTGAGCGATATTTGCCTTTTCGTTGCAGTGTGATCATACCATGTAGAGCTTTTTATGTAACAGGGAATTCTGATAAAAAGGCAGGTCGCTCTCAAAAAGAATGACCTGCCTCATAACATTTTATTTTCTATTGTAATTGATCAGACAGCCTTTCAGGATGATTTCCCGCTCATCATCTGTCAGCTCTCCAAGTGTTACGGTAAACGGAACCAGTCCGCTCTCTTTTACCACATAACCGGTAATGCTGTCGGCTTTCTCTTCCACTGCCTTGCGGATTTCCGGGAAGAACAGGTAATCACCGTTTACAAACGGAAGATCACCGGCCGGGATCAGGAATGGAAGCATTCCCCAGTTAATCAGGTTGGAACGGTAACGTTTGGTAGCGTATTCGTTGGCAATGTTTGCCCACCCGCCAAGTACTTTCTGACAGGAAGCAGCCTGCTCACGGGCAGAACCATCTCCGGGCTTCACTGCGAAAATAGTACTTCCAACGCCAAGATTGCCTTTGCCAGCTTCCGGATACTCTTTGTTCACCGCTTCCATAACCGGCTTCAGCTCTGGCAGTGCATCCAGCGGACATTCGCCGTTCTCAATGGCATGCTCTGCTTTCTGAACCTCTTTTGCCCGTCCAACATAAGCCGGATCCTTTCTGGAAAGAGTAAACTCAGCCAGTCCAAGAGGATTGGAACGGTAGGAGGAAGTCTCACCGGACGGGATCAGCTCGTCGGTAGTAGTTACCGGATCGTGAATTTCGGAAACAACCTTCAGAACCAGATTCTCTGCAAGTGCCGGCATCTTCGGCCAGTCTTTGATGTTCGGTCCAAACTGGATCTCAACAGACGGATCAGCCACGCCTTTGCTGTCAAATACACGGTTATCGTAAATCGTTTTATCAAAGAAATATTTCTGTCCTCTGTACTCTCCTGTGAAATTCTCAGCAGAGGTAAGGAATCCCTTGTTTGCAGCTGTAGCAGCGATAGAACGGGCATCCATAAGTGCAACAGAAGAAATCTGACCATTCTGGATCTTGGAGCCTTCACGGTTCGGGAAGTTTCTGGTGGTATGGCGGATACTGAAAGCATTGTTTGCCGGAGTATCTCCAGCACCGAAGCATGGACCGCAGAATGCAGTTTTCACAACAGCACCTGTCTCAAGAAGATCTGCCAGAACTCCATTCTTAGCCAGTTCCATATAAATCGGAGTACTTGCCGGATATACGCTTAAAGTAAAGGCATCTGCACCGATGCTGGTTCCGCGGAGAATATCCGCTGCAGCACAGATGTTCTCAAATCCACCGCCTGCACATCCTGCAATAATTCCCTGGTCAACATAAAGCTTTCCGTCTACAACCTTATTACGGAGAGTATAAGGAACCTTGCCGTCCAGACTTACCAGAGCTTTTTTCTCAACATCGGCAAGAATGTCATCCAGATTTGCATTCAGTTCATCAATTGTATAAGTATTGCTTGGATGGAACGGCATAGCGATCATTGGCTTGATCTCGCCAAGGTCAATCTCCACACAGCCGTCATAGTAAGCCACATCTCCCGGTTTCAGTTCTTTATAGCTCTGGGCTCTTCCATGGATCTCGTAAAACTCCTGAATCTTCTCATCTGTCTGCCAGATAGAGGAAAGGCAGGTAGTCTCAGTAGTCATAACATCGATTCCAATACGGAAATCAGCACTTAAATTAGCTACGCCAGGACCTACGAACTCCATTACTTTATTCTTCACATAACCATTTGCAAATACTTTACCAATGATAGCAAGAGCAACGTCCTGCGGTCCTACGCCCGGACGTGGGCTTCCTTTCAGATAAATAGCAACAACTCCTGGCATATTAATATCATATGTCTGGGAAAGGAGCTGCTTCACAAGCTCCGGTCCACCCTCTCCCATAGCCATAGTTCCAAGAGCGCCATAACGGGTATGGCTGTCTGAGCCAAGGATCATCTTGCCGCACTCAGCAAGCATTTCGCGGGCAAACTGATGGATAACTGCCTGATGTGGCGGAACATAGACACCGCCGTATTTCTTCGCACAGGTAAGACCAAACATATGGTCATCCTCATTAATAGTACCGCCTACTGCACAGAGAGAATTGTGACAGTTTGTCAGAACATACGGTACCGGAAAACGCTCCAGTCCGGAAGCACGTGCAGTCTGGATAATTCCTACAAAAGTAATATCATGGGATGTCAGTTTATCAAATTTAATCTGAAGCTTGTCCATATTACCAGAAGTATTATGGGCTTTTAAAATAGAATAGGCAATGGTATTTCTTGCTGCATCTTCTCTGGAAACAGGAAGCTGGGCTTCAGCTGCCGGAATGATTTCCTTTCCATTCTGCAGATACACGCCAGTATCATATAATTTCATAATAAAGCTCCTCCTCATCTTGAGAGATTTATAAGTAACAAATATTATACAGCTGTTCACCAGCAACATTCTGAGAGGTATTTTTTGTGAACAGCAGCAACATTATCGTTAATTATAGTAGATTTCTCCGAAAGGGTCAAGCAAAAACACTTTAGCGTGCTAAAAAGCTTTTTTTGCAAAAAATGGTCTGTAATTTTGCTCCACATTTCTGTTGCAACTTTTTCAAATCAGTGATAAGGTAGAATCTACCAACACTGAAATAATGGGAGGTGTTCTAAGATGTTTCGCCTTTGGGGACGAATCTGGAAAGATAACCATATGCTGAAGGATACCGTGATCTGTGATGACCGCCAGGAGACCAGAACGCACAAGGTTTTTCACTGTCTGGAGCAGATCTGTTATGAGCTGGATCTTGGTAATCCAATCTGGCTGGATACTACGGTGCGGGATTTTAAGAAGCACAGTAAAACACGTTTTTATCAGGATAATTTTATTGAACAGATTGACTTTGATTACCTGGAAATACAGGTAATAGAGGAAGATGGAGGAGAATGATGAAAAAGACAAAAATGTTTATGCTGGTTCTCACCAGCGCAGTACTTGCCCTTACTCCGGTAACTGCAAACGCAGCTGAAGCTGCACCTTCTCAGGTAACGGAAACTGTTATTGCCACCCCTACTCCGACACCAAAAAAGCCACAGAAAAAAGGCTGGGTGAAGACCAAATCCGGAATCAGAAGATACTATCGAAAAGGAAAACGCCTCACCGGTTTCCAGAAGATTGGCAAGAATTATTTCTATTTCAGTGCCAAGGGAACCCTATTAAAAAATACTACTGTTAATAAAGGTTACAGGGGATTTACTTACTACATCGACAATAAAAGTCATGTAATCGGCAGAAAAAAGGGTTCTACCTACTATACTGCCAGCGGAAAGAGAATGACTCAGGTTCAGATTGCCAACCTCCGCTCCAAGCAGATTGCAGCAGAGATCACCAATTCCAGCATGTCCAAATCCCAGAAGCTTCAGACATGTTTCAACTGGGTGATCAAGGGCTATTATAATATCTGGCGTGATTTTGACCAGGGCGGCAAGGACTGGCCGGCTACTTTTGCAAATGACCATTTTCTCCATCACAACGGAGACTGCGTTTCTGACGCTGGCGCATTTGCTTACCTCGCCAAGGCAATCGGATACAAGAATGTTTATGTATGTGCCGACGCTGTGCAGAGCAACAACAATGCCCACGCATGGTGCGAGATCAACGGGTATGTTTATGACCCGCTTTTCGCAGAAGCAAAGAGTTACAGCAAGTATTACGGTGCAACCTATGGTTCTTATGGACTTTACCCGGTTTTGAAATATAAGATTTCATAAATGGTTAATATTCGCTGTACTGGCTGCAGTAACTAAGTTCAGACAAAATATATGCGGCGCACAGATTACAAAAGCTCCCGGATCCGCTACAGGATTCCGAGAGCTTTTTTTGCAAGCTGGTCAGCCATATCGTTGTATTTGTCGTTGGAGTGTCCTTTTACTTTTACAAAATGGACTTTTACTTTCTTCACGGCTTCCCGGTAAAAGGCCTGATACGCAATTGTTCCGGGTTTGGTAGCTTTCCAGGCACCGGTACACCATTTGGCAATGCCTTCATAATCATGGTAAATGGTGATTTCCGGAATATTATGATCCACAGCATACTGCATTGCCGCTTCGGAGCCTTTGATTTCTCCTGCTACATTATGCATCAGTGCCAGCTCTTTGTCTGTCATTTTTTCGCAGAATGTGTGCTCTTCTCCATCCTTCAGGATGACCATTCCGTAGGAAAATTCGCCGGTGTCAGAGCGGTAACTGCCATCTACGTAGGCAATCACCTGGTCTGACGCAGGTTTTTCTGCCCTGGAAAGTGTATCCGGGATGCCCTCTGCACTCACACCAGCAAATGCCTGTGCCTCTTCCATAGTGGGAAAGCTCTTAAATTCTGCTCCCGAAAATCCCGTGACCTGTTTCTGACACTCTGCCCAGGTCATAAATACACCTGTTTTTCTGCCTGTTCTTACTGCATAGTATTTCTTTGCCATGTAGTCTCCCTTCTGTATCAGACATTCTCAAACACTTTTTCTTTAATTATAACGAAACTGTTTCTTATCTTCAATAATAGATTAGAGCATGTCCACAACACACTCTAATCTATCCCTGGCCCGAAACTTTAATATACCCTGTTTGTCCTGTCGTCACGTTGGAACCGCTGAATGTTTTTCACCACTTCATCCACTACGCGGAATCTGGTCTCTTTCGCAGCCCATGCAATATGCGGAGTAATGATCAGTTTATTGCTGTTCTGGATCTTAAGAAGCGGATTCTCCGGATTCATTGGCTCTTTGCAAAGAACATCAAGGCCTGCACCTGCAATGGAGCCTTCGGTAAGAGCTGTATACAAATCTGGCTCATTTACAATGGCGCCTCGCGCAAGATTCAGGAAAATAGCGGATTTCTTCATCTTGCGGAATTTTTCCAGTGTCATCAGATTCTCCGTGTACCCGTTCAGCGGTGCATGGACGGAAAGAATATCAGAGCGGGAAAGAAGCTCATCCAGGCTTACCTGTTCATATTCTGTATTGTATTTCTTCCCGGAAGCGGAATAGCAGATAATATGGCAGCCAAATGCCTTGGCAATCTGCGCCACCCTGTTTCCAATTGCGCCAAGACCGATAATTCCCCAGGTTTTTCCATCCAGCTCGAAGAAATTCTGTCCGAAATGGGAGAAACAGGTTCCTCTTGCATATTCTCCGGATTTTACGTAATTGTCGTAATAATTCAGTTTTTCCAGAATATAGAAAAGAAGAGCGAAGGTATGCTGTGCCACTCCGTTTGTAGAGTATCCGGCAACATTGTAAGCTGCAATTCCCCTCTTTTTCAGATAGTCTCCATCCAGGTTGTTAAAGCCTGTTGCGGTCAGGCAGACCAGCTTTAGGTTCTGTGCTTTTCCAATGGTAGACTCGCAGATTGGAACCTTGTTGGCCACGATCACATCTGCGTCTTTTGTCTTTTCTTCCATTTCATCTGCTGTTGTACTTCGATATATTACTACTTCGCCCAGTGCCTCAAATGGAGTAAATACCATATCCTGTCCCAGGCTGTCTGCTTCCAGAATTACAATTTTCATAATGTGCTCCTCGCTTTCTTCTGTGCTCATTTATATAGTCGTGCGTTTCCTCATCTGTTTTATAAAATACCGTTTTCTCCGGGAAAATGCAATCCCAAACTATAAAATGTACAATAAGTGTTACTATCCTGTTATTATTCACTGGTGATGTTCTGCGAGGTGTTTTTTGTGAACAAAGTTCACAGAACCCCCGAGAATTAAGTTTGCGCAGCGTGTTGCTGTAAATGGGGAAAACAATAATCCTCAAAATACAAGAGCGCAAGGCTGATAGTGCCTGCGCCCTCATCTACCATTCTGTAATTGTCAAGCCATAAATTCCCGGATAATTTCCCTCATAATCTTCTCTTCCTCAGGAGTCAGCATCTTACTGAAATGACTTCCGGAAGCAGCTGTCTGCTTGATGCTACTGGTAATCTTATCCACGATTTCTTCCTGTAAAACAGGGTCCGCTTTTTTCGCGGCTGGAATCTCTTCTGTCCAGCTTCTCATCTGCTCCACATAATCTGCCAACGTATCCATCACCAGCTCTTCTTTGTAAGAAAAATCCAACGCCTGACGTAAAAGCAATAACACCACCGGTACAGTGGCGCCCACATACAGATAAGTCAGAGGAAGTCCCTCTTCTATCCTTAACGTCTTGGAAAAATAGATGGCACAGCCAAGAATCACAGTGGACAAAAGTGCCGGATACCACACCAGCCGATTCATTCTGTGAAGAAGCCTGTCCCGTGTTTTCCAAAGTCTCAGCCATTTTTCCTTCAGGCTGATCCGCTGACTGCTGCCTGCTCCTTGGGTGTTTTTCGTGCCTGTGTTTTTGCTTCCGGTACTTTTCAGCATTCTTCTGTAGGTGAGGTTTGTCGTCAGCATTCCAATTGCTCCAAGGGTCCCAAGGGCCGCCATACTGTAGAGCAATATCTGCAGATCCATAATTTTCTCCAGCATAATGTCCTCCCATGCTTTCTTTCAAATTGGGAAACTGTTCAATATCTTTGCACCGCAGTTCTCTTTTTTTGTATAAACCTGATTTCAAAAAATACCTGGCGGAACATTGCCAATAAACAGTAACCTTTTACGAACATTATACCGCTGTCCTGTTCTGTATGAAACATAAATCGTTCGTCAAATTCTCGGTGAATCCCGCTTATCCTGTGGTTTCTCTGCATATTTTCCTATTTTATGATCACTTATATAAAGACTTTCCGCAATATATCAATTAGTTTTTGATTTATTGCGGAATAAGTATGATATATTGCGGAATAGCATTGATTTTTCGCGCTATAAGTCAAATATATCGCGGAAATAAATGTAAATGCCCCTTAAACAGATTCTGATTATATCTACAGAGTCTGCTTAAAGGGCAATACATTATCTTCCCTACATTTCCTGCAATGCAGCTACCACTTTCTCAAATTGCATAAAGTGAGACGCCTTTACCAAAATGGTATCACCGGTCTGCACATAATCAGACAGATGGGACAAAAGGCTGTCACGGTCCGGTTCTTCTATAACGATAAGCTCCGGGTTCTTTCTCGCCATCTTCGCAATGTTTGCGGAAAGAGGGCCGGTGCAGATGCAAACGTCAATTCCACACTGGGCTGCATGCTCGCCTACCTCTGCGTGAAGCTGAACTTCATTCTCTCCAAGCTCTCCCATGTCGCCTAAGATTGCCACTCTTCTGCCAGCACCATCTTTCAGCACATCCAGTGATGCTTTCATGGACATTGGGTTGGCATTATAACAATCGTCTACGATAAGGAAACGGTCTGTCTCGATCATGTGGAATCTGCCGCTGATGGCTTCCAGGGTCTCAATTCCATGACGGATCTGCTCCAGCGTCAGTCCGTAAATACGACCAACTGCAGTTGCTGCCAGGGCATTGTATACCATATGACGGCCAGGCATTGGGATATCTGTCGTGAAAGACTCCTCACCTACGTGAATGCGGCAGGTCATGCCTTTCAACCCTCTGCTCACGATCTCATCCGCATAAATATCCTTATCTGACTCCATACCGAAGAATACAGGCTTAATTCCTTCATATTCTTTCACAGTGCAAAGCTTATCATCGTCACCGTTTAATACAATATGTCCATCTTTTTTCAGATATTTAAAAATTTCGGTTTTCGCTTTCAACACACCGTCTCTGTCACCCAGGTTCTCCAGATGGCAGGTGCCAATATTCGTGATCACACAGGTATCGGGTCTTGCAATCTTCGCAAGTCGGGTCATCTCACCAAAATCGCTGATTCCCATTTCCAGAACTGCGATCTCATCCTCGTCACGAAGGCGGAATACGGTGAGTGGAAGACCTAACTCATTGTTAAAGTTTCCCTGTGTTTTCAGGGTACGGTATTTCTCTTTCAGGACAGAGGCAATTACCTCTTTTGTACTTGTTTTTCCCACACTTCCGGTAATTCCAACAACCGGAATCTGAAGCTGCTGCAGGTAAAATTCTGCAATGTCCTTTACAGCCTGAAGGGAAGATTCTACCTTGATATATGGGAAATCAGCATTCTCCAGGATTCTCTCAGATAAGGTAGCAAGCGCACCTGCCTCCATCACCTGGGGAATAAATTTATGGGCATCTACACGTTCGCCTACGATGGGAACAAATAAGGTTCCGGCTTCTGCTTTCCGGCTGTCTGTTGTAATAGAGGAAACCTCCTGCTCCAGCTTGTCAGACGGTCCGGAATAAACACCGCCGCAGACCTTGGTCAGGTTTTCCAGGGTAAGATTTTTCATTTTATTTAATCCTTTTTATATGTAATATAAATATTCGGTATATTATTCGTACTTCTTTAAAGAAATCCGGATCAGTTCCTCGCAAAGCGTCGGATAATCCATTCCCAGTACTTTCGCCTCCTGAGGAATCAGACTGGTAGGAGTCATTCCCGGAAGGGTATTTGCTTCCAGACAGTACATATCTCCGTTCTCTTTCATCATGAAATCCAGACGGCTGTAGCCAGTAAGTCCCAGTGCTTTTGCTGCCTTCACTGCATTCTCCTGCATTTTTGCTGTGAGCTCCGGAGAAATCTCAGCCGGGCAGGTCTCTACAGTAGAGCCAGCCTGATATTTGTTCTTGTAGTCATAGAATCCCTGGATCGGAGCAATCTCGATGATCGGATACGCCTTGTCATCCACAACTGCAACAGAAAATTCACGGCCTTTGATATACTCCTCCACAACAATATCCGCGCCATACTGGCATGCATCTGTAAGAGCCTCTTCGTATTCTTTCTGATCATTTACAATATAAACACCTACGCTGGAACCGCCGCAGCTTGTTTTTACAACTACCGGGAATTCCAGTCCATGCTTAGCAATGTCTTTCTCCAGATTGTCTCTTGTCATGGTAAATCCGCCTGGGGTAGGAACATGGTTCATCAGGAAAACTTCCTTGGTGATACGCTTATCCATAGCCATGGCACTGCTGAGATAACCGGTTCCTGTGTAACGGATTCCCAGCAGGTCAAAGGTAGCCTGCACCTTTCCATCCTCACCATTTGCGCCGTGAAGTCCAAGGAACACAATGTCACATTTTTCACAAAGTTCCAGAACATTTGGTCCGAAAAAGCTTCTGCGTTTTTTCTCCATCTCCTTGATCTGCGGATTGAAGCTGCTCATATACTCTGCTGCTTTTTCCACATCATATTCAGCCGGGAAAGGATTCTCCCAGTCTACATTCTCAACTCCACAGAAAATATCTACAAGTATTGCCTCATGACCTTTCTGGCGCAGTGCACCGCAGATTCCGGTACCGGATACAATGGAAATCTCTCTCTCCGTACTGGTTCCTCCAGCCAAAACTACTATCTTCATAATCTTATATCTCCTTTTTTGTTCGTAAACGTAACTGTTCAGTTTCTTCACAGTTACACGCTTTGCCATGTACAGAAATCATGCATTCGCATGATTTCGCGCTGAATTTCCCAGAGGCAGTGAACCTAGTACATCGTTTTCCAAAACACCTCGCGGAATATTCTCTACTGAATAGTTACTCATACACAACCACCGGCATGCCAATCTCAATATTTGCATAAATCTCGGCCGCCTTGTCATATGGAACATTTACACATCCATGGGAGCCTTCCCACAGATAAAGATTTCCTCCAAACTCAGACCGCCAGGAAGCGTCGTGAATTCCCACATTTCCTGCAAAAGGCATCCAATAGGTCACATTTGCCTCATAATCCTCTCCTGTAAGCACAGCCGGAGATTCCTTGGCATCCAGTGCATAACAGCCTGTAGGAGTGCCACAGCCTTCAATATCCGGATTTCCACTTACAATAGGTGTATCCACGATCGGAGTTCCCTTCTGGTAAAAAACAAGACGCTGGTTTGTCAGATCTATCTCCACGTAGGTGGAACCAATATCATTGGTTCCGCGACTATAGCCTGAATACAGATAAACAGGCTCACGAACCTGGGTAACACCGCTTTCGATAGCAGCGATCAGCGCTTTTACTTCTTCGTCCTGATCGATCACCCAGCCGTAATCGCCGCCTTTAATTTCCACCTGGCGATTATCGTAAGTCAGAAATGTCCTGGTCTGTCCCATGGTATCATATTTCAGCCCAAGGTCTGCCACATACTGCCGCACCAGATTTTCATCCAGTATCACATTGCCATCCTCATCATAACCGAACCAGTTCTTGATCAAGGTACGGTCCACAGTCTCAGTACGATCAGCAAAGTCATAAGTTATGATCACCTTGACAAGCTGGTTCATTTTTTCACAATTGGCTTTCAGCTGTTCATCTGTGCTGTATACCGAAGGCTTCCGGTAGCAGCTCTCGTTCTCCAGATTTACAGAAGTTTTTCCTCGGAGCATGGCTGCGGAAATCACTTCCTCCGTCTTAGTGCGATCCAGAGCATTTCCCATTACTTCCGGAATGATTTCAAAAGTATCTCCGGTATCCTGGATCTGGGCATCCACAGGCTGGACTACATTCTCTGGCTGCATGCATTTCAGATTATCAACAGCTTGCCCCATCAGCTCCACGTTATAGCTGAGGGATTCTGAAATATCATAATTCTTATCCTGGTTAAAAGCAAGAAACCAGGTAAATCGATCCTGATCTTTGATCAACTGCTTCACAATGCCGGTAGACACATAGGAAAGCCCCACATCCTGGGCGGAAATGGCTTCCTGACCGTTTTTCATGGTCTCCACAGCAAGAACATAAGCGCCTACACGCTGGTTCAGAAGGTCCTCGGTGTCTTCCGAAGTCATGTAGGAACAATTAAACCCATTCACCATAGAGCCTGGAAGAAAATGACTGGAAAAGTAGTGCACGCCATATCCATAAGCTCCTGCTGTAAGAAGCAGCAGCAAAACCACAAGTAAAATAACAATCGTTCTTCCTGCGCCTGCTTTTTCCTTATTTTTTGCCATAAATTCCTCCCTGCTTATGATGAATTCTTATTGCCTTTACACGACTACATCTTCTGTTTAACCTTATGCAGGAAATAAACTCCATAGTCGGCATTTATTTATGCCTTCCAAATGCAGACGGGTAAAGACAATAAAAAGCAGATGATTACTGTTCACAAATAACAGTAGATTACTCTGCCTCTTTTTATATGCCAGATCAGGTACTTTTCCTGATCTGGCATGGTTACATTCTATGCGCAAATTTCCGATTTCAGAGCCTGTTTGAAAATAGCGGCTCACCTTTTACGGAAAGGTTACCGTTCACAGCAACACGCTTTTAGCCGAGAAGTTTTTCTACACTGACAAGCTTCACACAAAGTACGAATACCTGTGCTGCTTTGCCAAGATCCTCAAGTGTAGGGAAGGATGGTGCAATACGGATGTTGGAATCTTTCGGATCCTTGCCGTATGGATAAGTAGCACCTGCGCCAGTAAGGACAACACCAGCCTCTTTTGCTCTGGCTACAATTGCCTTTGCGCAGCCATCCAGGGAATCAAAAGAGATGAAATATCCGCCGTGTGGCTTGGTCCACTCACCGATTCCAAGTCCGGAAAGTTCTTTGTCAAGCGTATCCAGAACCAGCTCGAATTTCGGGCGGAGGATATCTGCGTGTTTTCTCATGTGGGCGTGAAGTCCGTCAAGATCCTTGAAAAATCTTACGTGACGGAGCTGGTTCAGTTTATCATGACCGATGGTCTGAACCTGCATATATTTGCGGAAATCATCCAGGTTTGCCTTGGAAGCTGCAACGGCAGCGATTCCAGATCCTGGGAAGCTTACCTTTGAAGTGGATGTAAATTTATAAACAAGATCAGGATTACCAGCTTTTGCACACTCACCAAGAATTTCAACCAGGAAATCCTGATTATCATCATAGAGATGATGGATGCTGTATGCATTATCCCAGTAAATACGGAAGTCCGGTGCTACCGGTTTCAGTCTTGCAAAACGCTCTACGGTTTCTTTGGAGTAAGTGTAACCCTGTGGGTTGGAGTATTTCGGAACACACCAGATTCCCTTGATCGCTGCATCTTCACTTACCAGCTTCTCTACCATGTCCATATCCGGTCCCTGTGGAGTCATCGGAACATTGATCATCTCGATTCCGAAAAATTCGGTGATCTTGAAGTGACGGTCATAACCAGGTACCGGACAGAGAAATTTCACCTTGTCAAGCTTGCACCATGGAGTATTTCCCATTACACCCTGAGTCATGGAACGTGCGATACTGTCGAACATAACGTTCAGGCTTGAGTTTCCATATATGATAATGTGTTCCGGATCTACCTCAGACATTTCTCCAAGAAGACGCTTGGCTTCCGGAATACCATCGATCACACCGTAGTTACGGCAATCTACTCCGGTCTCGCATTTCAGATCTGAATCGCCCTTCAGAACGTCCATCATTTCCATAGAAAGTTCCAGCTGTGCATTGCTTGGCTTTCCTCTTGACATATCAAGGGCAAGTCCCTGTGCCTTGATCTCTTCAAATTCTTTGTCCAGCTCTTTTTTCAGTGCCAGAAGCTCTTCATGATTCATTTCGGTATATTTTTTCATAAATTCCTCCTTCGGCAATTGCCTGTTTGGTGTATCCTCCTCGTATATCTTTTCCATTTTAGTATGCTAAATTGTCGGTTGTCAAGTGTTTGGCTCTATTTTATATAAAATCCCTCTTAAACCGGTTACTGTTCACTTCGTTCACAGTAACACGCTTCGCGATGCACAGAAATCATGCTTTGCATGATTTCGCGCCGCAACTCTCGGGTTTTCTGTGAACTTTGTTCACAAAAAACACTTCGCGGAATGTTACCAGTGAACAGTAACTTAAACCGCTTCCCATCTTCCAGAAGCACCGCATGGCAATACCAGCCCATTTGACTTCACCGGAATACCAATTTCCTGGGAATCTACATGTCCCTTATACTTCTTCATCTCTGTTGCCAGCATATAAGTAAGTACAGCCGGAGCAAGTCCGGTGGTGTAGGAATTGATCAGGAAAAACAGGGGATCATCGCTGAGAATCTTTGTGCAAAGCTTCACCAGGGGATGAATGGCATCCTCAATTTTCCAGATCTCGCCTTTTGGTCCTCTTCCATAGGACGGAGGATCCATGATAATTGCGTCATAGTGATTCCCCCGGCGGATTTCACGCTCTACAAACTTCACGCAGTCATCTACCAGCCAGCGGATTGGTGCATCAGCAAGACCACTTGCTGCCGCATTCTCTTTCGCCCAGGTAACCATTCCCTTAGAGGCATCTACGTGTGTAACGGATGCACCTGCGGCTGCCGCCGCAAGAGTTGCACCACCTGTATAAGCAAACAGATTCAGAACCTTGATCGGTCTGCCAGCCTTGCGGATCTTGTCTCCAAACCAGTCCCAGTTTGCTGCCTGCTCCGGGAAAAGACCGGTGTGCTTGAAGCTGAATGGTTTCAGATGGAACGTAAGATTCTTGTAATGAAGATCCCACTGCTGGGGCAGATCAAAGAACTCCCATTCACCGCCTCCCTTGGAGCTGCGGTGATAGTGTGCGTTCATCTTGCGCCATCCTGGCTCTGTCTTCGGTGTATCCCAGATTACCTGCGGATCCGGACGGACAAGGAGATATTTTCCCCATCTCTCCAGTTTCTCGCCGCAGGAAGTATCAATTACTTCGTATTCTTTCCAGCCATTTGCTATCCACATTTTATTTTTACCTCATTTTCTATTATTTCGCACAAAAATCCTGAATGTCATCCATGAAGCATATCTGTATAAGTAAAATCATGAATCATTTATAGCACGAATGCGGACAACCCCTGGGAATCGCCACAAACGCAATGTAACTGACTTTCATTTCGCCTAATATCAAAGAACAAATTTATGATAGCAGAAAACTGTACACACGTCAATTTTGTTAATCTTCTTCCCTGAAAAAGTGCCCAAAAATCTGCCTCACTTTTTTCGGATTTTTCCCATTGAACCACATATTTTTTCGCACTATAATCACATTAAAAAGGAGCGTGATTCAAATGTCAGAAAACACTACCGATAATAAACTTCCTTACACCTGTACCTCCGCCTACGACCGCAACGCCTGCAAGGGCTGCGTCTGTTCCACCTGCTATGAACAGGAATTCTGCGACAGGTGCAGCAGCTGCGAAAATCAGTCGAAGCGCAAGGAGCGCTGCAATGCTTATGAGGGTGCATACAATTATTAGTCCTCTGTTTTTTTCTCCTCATGCACAAAAAAGTCTGAGTACAGATGCCGTTTCAAGCGACATACTATACTCAGACTTTATTATGAAATCATTCTTTCTGCATATTCCTGCAGCAAACTATCAGCATCTGGCTTTTTCTGCCTTTTCCTTCTGTCTCTCATCCCACAGCTGATCTGCTCTCTCTTTCCAGCAGGCTGCATATTTATCACATTTGCCGCAAAGATGCTCTGCACTCTCCGGTGACTGAAGATCAGTGGATTTCGCGCCGGTCTCTGCAACTAATTTACGCAGGATCTCCGGATTCTCCAGCATTGGACATGGACGAAGCATGTTCTCGTTGAAAGGCTGGTTATCATGATAAGCCTGGAAAATCGGGCTCTTCAGTGCGTCCAGAAGAGAAGTATCTTTTATATTGCAGTTTGAATAATGGATGAATACACAAGGCTCCACATCACCATTTGCATTAATATGCAGATAATGTCTTCCACCTGCAATACATCCATGTACAAATTCAGCATCATTCTGGAAATCCAGCGTAAAGATTGCTTTTGTGCTTCTGAATTTACGAATTGCATGATACATTTCTTCTCGCTGGTCCGGTGTAAGAAGAAGCTCCGGTGAAGCATCATTTCCAACTGGCATGTAATGGAAGAACCATGCAAATAATGCACCACAGTCAATCAGCTTGTCAAAATATTCCTCACTGCTTACACTGTCTACGTTCATGCCTGTATAGCAGGTGGAAACTCCAAATGGAAGACCTCTGTCCTTCAACAGTTTCATTGCATGCATAACCTTCTGATAGATTCCCTCTCCACGGCGTCCGTCGTTGGCTTCCTCGGAACCTTCCAGACTGAATGCCGGAACGAAGTTCTTTACTCTTAAGATTTCATCACAGAATTCCTCATCGAAAAGTGTCCCGTTTGAGAAGGAAAGGAACTCACAATCCGGATGCATCTCACAAAGTTTAATAAGATCCTTCTTACGTACAGTAGGTTCACCACCGGTATAAATATACATGTAAACACCAAGCTCTTTACCCTGTCTGATAATGGAGTCAATGGTCTCCAGATCCAGGTTCAGCTTGTGACCATACTCTGCTGCCCAGCATCCTGTGCAATGCAGATTACAGGCACTTGTAGGATCCAGAAGGATTGCCCACGGAACATTGCAATTGTTCTGTGCAGCAACCTCTTCCTGTCTTGCACTTCCCTTTAAGCTGGCATTTACAATAAAGTTCTGGAAAAATACTTTTCGAACACCTGGATCCAGCTGATACAGATTCATGATCAGCTTATACCAGTTGCTATCTGTGTCCTGGATTGCATTACGAATGGCATCCCTCTGACTCTTATACCAGTCCTGCGGAGTGAATTTGTCAACTAGCTCCATCAGCTTCGGAATGTTTGTCTCCGGATCCTTTTCCAGATATTCTAATGCTTTTGTTACAGCGCTTTCTACGGCTGCCTGTTTTGCTTTATCAATCAGTTTCATAATGCTCCTCCTTTAAATTTCTCTGAATTCATCTTCCCAGACTACATTTTCATTCTCACGGATTTTCACAGTGTATACTACCACGCAAAGCTTCAGTATTCCCTCCAACAGAAATGCCACGCCTGTAAAAACCACAGTCAGCTTTGCACCTCCTGCCGGATCAACAAGAAGAAGCATTCCAAATATTCCGGTTGCTACTGCGATAAGCAAAACTGCCCACCAGAGCTTCAAGCCGAATTTTTTCGCTTCCACTGACATTTGGATCCGAAGCAATGCATCGGTCAGAATCACCAGACCGAAAATCACGAAAATCAGTCTTAGTATGGCTTCCCTTCTCACCAGAATCAGAATTCCAACTGCAATCATGAGAATTCCAAAGCCAAGGTCAAATTGAAAAGCCAGACAGTAAAAATCTCTGGAAAAATATCCGATTATTTTTATAATTCCATCTGCAAGGAACAGAATTCCTGCAAGAACACAAATTATTTTCACAGCTTTTTCCGGAACAGCCATCAAAAAAATTCCCAAAGCACAGAAAACAACTGCCATCACTATATATCCATTTCGTGCTATTTTCAAAGTTCCTGACGAATTCATTCTGATTCTCCTTTCTGCTTTTCATAAATTTATTATAGTAAGATAAATTTCAAAAAGGAACGGACAAAAAAAGGACTGTGTCTGAAATTCAGACACAATCCCATATTTGCCTAAAAGCTTACCGCATTTCCATTCTCCGAGGAAAAAAGCAGATTTACAAATTCCCTATACGATTTTCAGATAAGCAGGTTTGGTTCCTGCCGCCTTTTCCAATGTTTTCTCAAAAGTATTTTCATAGAGTTCACGCAGCTTCTCTGCATATTCTGTCAGATCATAAGACATCCTGTGATCCATCCAATCCAGAATCACTCCAGTCATTACACATTTATAAAAATGTATGAGCACCTTCATATCTTCTTTTTCCATAATTTCTTCTTCAAAATTATGTACGATATACTGCTTTATAATATACTGGCATATTTTATCCAGTGCACTGGTAAATGTTTCTCTCTGCACGGAACAGTAAATATGGAGCATGGCCTTCTTGTTCTCTCCGATCAGCTTCACCAGTACCTCAAGGCATTCCAGCATAGAATCCACTTCCACCGGATGTTCAAAAGCGTTGTCTACTTCCCGAAGAAGAGCTGATTCCACAACATCAGAAATATCGCGGAAATGATAATAGAAAGTATTCCGGTTCACACCGCAGCGCTCCACAATATCCTTCACTGTAATTTTCGCAAGAGGTTTCTCATTAAGCAGTTCAAACAAAGTCCTGATAATAATTTCTTTCGTAAAACCAGACATTTTCTCACCTGTCATCTTGAAATGAAACCGGACAAAAGCCTAATCGGCTATGTTTCCAGCTTGTTAAGTTATTATCACAGATTATGCCACAAACCAATTTAAAATGCAAGGACAACGCGCCCTTGCATTTACATTAATTTCCCTTGTTTTGATAAATCATCAATTTCTGGAACTGATTCATTTCTTCGGATACGTCCCGGACAGCTCCATAAAACATCTTATGTCCATCCTGTTCTCTCAGGAAAAATGCTTTGATATTTATCCATATATACTGACCGTCTTCTCTTCTGCGGCGCACAGTTCCCTCTGCACCTTCAGCCAGTCTCTGGAAAGACCGCTGGAAAATATTCTGCATTTTTTTCCTGTCTTCCGGGTGTATTGCCTCCATGACCTGAACATTCTCTGCCAGATCCACAGGATCCTGTCCAACCAGCAGACAGTATTTATCATTTACCTGCAGCAATTCCACATTGTCACAATATACATCATAAATGGCAATTGGCCCAAGAATATTATTCAGTATGCTGTCACTTGCCAGCTCAGACTGAAACAGATCCTTGAAACGCACATGCTCAATTTTTCGTGCCTGAATCCCCCGGTAATCCACATTATTCTCGTCATTGAGAAGTATTTTTATTTCTTCGACTGGAAGAGGCTTGTAGAAGAAATAGCCCTGACCATAAATACAGCCCATATTCAGCAGATAGTTGATCTGGTCTTCCGTCTCAACTCCCTCTGCAATCATGCGAAGTCCCATAATATTTGCCATTCTGGTAACAGCCTCAAGAATTCCCATTCCCTTGTCCATGGTATTCTCATCCATTTTCAGAAACTTCATGTCAATCTTCAGAACGTCTACATTTACATCCTTCAGCATATTCAAAGAAGAATATCCGCTTCCAAAATCATCCATCAGAACGGTAAAGCCTGCATTTCGCAGTGCCTCTGCCACACCGGTGATCACCTTATATTCTTCTACATAAGCACTTTCTGTAATCTCCAGCTCTACATATTCCGGCGGAAGCCCATATTTGCGAACCAGATTTTTAAAATGCTCTACTACATCAATTGCATAAATATCCACACTGGATACATTGACAGAAATAGGAATTACCTTGTGTCCGCTTTTTATCCAGTCCTGCAGCGTCTGGCAAACCTGCTCCCACACCTTCATGTCCAGTTCTGTGATCAGTCCGTTACTCTCCATAACCGGAATAAAATATCCAGGTGCCACAATTCCCTTCTCAGGATGCTTCCAGCGCACCAGAGATTCCAGTCCGACGATCTTACCTGTGTTCAGATTACATTTCGGCTGAAGATAGTAGATAAACTCATCTCTTTCCAGACCGGCCTGCACTTCAGCAAGGAGCACATGATTATTCTCCAGGCGTGTCTTCATATCTGAGCTGTAATAAGCACAGCGTACAGCATAATTTCCCTTTACTGTCTCCTGCGCAAGAATTGCCCGGTCATACATCTGTGAAGCACTGAGACTGATATCATCAATTACATAAAAACCAAAAGCAGGAAGGAATCCGGTATGTCCACCGTATGCACGCACAAATCCGGTAATACGGCATTTCAGATTTTCGAGAACTTTTTCATCATTTGGAAGAACAATTACAAAGTCATCCCCACCCATATATCCGGCAATCCCGCCAAATTCCTGACGCATTTTATTAAGATGCGCCCCGATTTCTCTCAGGAGCTTGTCTCCTGCCACCTGACCATACCATTCGTTAAAAAGCTTAAAATGTTCAATATCAATGGCTACCAGACAGTATTTCCCTGCCGCAGTTTCATTTACTCTGAGAAAAGTTTCTGTCTGTGTAAAAAAAGGATTTCTGGCAAATAAGCCTGTAAGCTTATTCTTCTCAGTCTTGCCCGGGTTTCTCCGCTCCATAATCTCCTTCTTCATATTTACAAAACGGCAAAGATTATCCATATCTTCCTCATAAATATCCTTTGCCAAAATCACATGACAGTTCCTTGCTCCCGGCCACTCGACCTCTCCGGCATTGATTTTCAGCCATTTTCCCTGATCTTCATTATAGAATAAATCTGTCTTCCGGTTCGGATGTGCCAACGGGCAATTACGACAGGGCTTCTCTCTTCCCCGAAACTTCTCATAACAGATCTCGCCAGGCTCAAAATTCGAAAACTGTTTCGCCAGTGCTTTACTCATATACTGAATTCGATATGACTCATCTACTATGTATGTAATTGTCTCAGTTCTCTTCTCCTGTCTCATACGCGTCCTTTTCCATTTCTGAATGTAAATCCAAAGATTAAAACTATTAAAAATATTATAAGCTATTCCTTTTCAATACGCAACATGTCAACTCGCGAAAGTTTTTCTGTTTTTTTTTAGGCATAATGACACATATTACAATAAAGCTAAGAAATGCTCCCGCCAGAAAACAATAGAATCTATTGGCTGGCTGAATGAATTGGAAAAACAGTATGATGACCCTATTGCTCACTTTCAAAAAAGAGTGGAGCAGCTAAAAGCTGACAAAAGCCGACAATATTGTTGCATTTAGCGTGGCTTTCTTTTACACTCATATTTATCGGACAAGTACGTTTTTATACGGTGCAGTGTATCCATAAGCTTACGTACAATATTTTCATAAGAATATCTTAAGATTTTACCCCTTTCATCTTAAATTTTGTCTGATACCTTATATATTACAGGGGAGGTGAAAAAGAAAATGGCAACAATTCTTGTATGTGATGATGATAAAGATATTGTAGAAGCCATCAGCATTTATCTGGAACAGGAAGGTCACCAGATTCTAAAGGCTTACGATGGACAACAGGCACTTTTGGTTTTACAGAAAAATGAGGTAGATCTGTTGATCATCGACGTAATGATGCCGAAGCTGGATGGCATCAGGGCAACTTTGAAAATCAGGGAGGAACATTCTCTTCCTATTATTATTCTTTCAGCAAAGTCCGAGGATGCAGATAAAATTCTTGGATTGAATGTTGGAGCTGACGATTACGTAACCAAGCCCTTTAGTCCTTTAGAGCTGATTGCCAGGGTTCGTTCCCAGCTTCGAAGATATACCCAGCTGGGTGCAGCGGTTTCCTGTGAAAGTCAGCATATTTATACAACCGGCGGGCTGACGGTGAATGACGATCAGAAAGAAGTTCAGGTGGATGGCGAAGCCCTGAAGCTTACGCCAATTGAATATAATATTCTGCTTCTTCTCATAAAGAATCAGGGCCGGGTATTTTCCATCAATCAAATTTATGAAAATATCTGGAATGAAGAAGCAATTGCGGCAGATAACACAATTGCCGTGCATATCCGGCATATCCGGGAAAAGATTGAGATCAATCCCAAGGAGCCCAGGTATTTAAAAGTTGTCTGGGGACTTGGGTATAAAATTGAAAAGCTTTGATTAAAAGTATTTGAAAGATTCGCTATTGAATATGCCAAATGGCGTTACCAATACGATAAGCAGCACATTATCAAGAAAGGGATTAATCATATGGAAAAGAAAAAATGGCACCGCAACCCTGGTATCAAAGGGCTTTTGCTCCTATTGCAATATATTTTTCTGGGAACTGTAATCTTCTCAGGTTTATTTTTAATTACCTCTTTGGCACATGGTCTGAGGCTTTCTGATTCCGGGAAAGATTATCTGGATTCCACGGCATTTGCCAATACCCTCTACGACGCAGCCTATGACGTGATGTACGGAATTTCTGTTACATTTCCCTATACTAACGTATCCTGGAAAGGCCTTGCCCAAAATGAAGCTTCCCAGTCATCTGACAAAAATGCCTCATCTGAGGCTCACGCTTCTTTAAATCAGACATCTGCATCCCAAGTAGTTGATCTTAATGAAATTGCCAACGATGAAGAAATCTCTTTTCAAAACACCTCCGGTCTGGCCTATTCAGTTTCAGACCTGGAAAAATGGGCGCAGGACTTTGATACCTCCAGTGGAAATCCCATTGTGATCTGCCACCAGGCTTCTTCTGCCGGCGAGTCACTTTCCCGGCATTATTATTATGTTCAGGATTTTCTGGAAAAAATTGACAGCGGAGAACTGGATTTTTCTGTGGATATGGAGTATTACGGATTCAGTGACTCTGCAACTGAAATAGCATCCTACGATGAAAATCTCAAACAGCTTATCGAAGACATCAAAGACGACATGCAATATGGTGTAATGGATGATCTTTCCGGCATTCAGATCACATCCGGGGGCGGCAAAGTGCTCTATGATTCCATCTCCCTCTATGATGGATATTATGAACCAACAGAGGCTTATCCGCCCCAAGGCGCAGACAGCATTCTGGATGTTCTAAATTCCAATGCCAAATGGAACGACCGCATAGATGAGGCTTTCGAAT
Organism: Blautia faecis; assembly: GCF_027662325.1. Taxonomy (NCBI): domain Bacteria; kingdom Bacillati; phylum Bacillota; class Clostridia; order Lachnospirales; family Lachnospiraceae; genus Blautia; species Blautia faecis. Next base: position 49,127 of record NZ_JAQDKY010000027.1, read on the forward strand.
CTCTTTACAGCCTTCTTTCCAGAACTGACTTTTATATCCAGCAGGAGCAGATTCTGAAAAATTATTCCCAGGGTCACTCCAACATGAGTTACATTTACATTAACGAGGATGACGGACAGGTTATTTCCAATAACAGCAAGCTGAAAGCCCAGCTGGGCTATACCTTGGAACGCAGTGTAACACACGCTGATTCAGCCATAGAAAATCCTACAGCTGACAATATGGGGGGCACCATCGATTATTGCACAAAACTGACAGATCTTTTAAAATCTATAAATGGTATTTCCTATGTTCTTATCCAATATCAACCAGATGGATTTACCAGCAACCTGGCAGGGCTCAGGAAATACAATACTTTCCCCGGAAACAATGTTACCTGCGACTCCTGGAAGGAGGTGGCAAACTCCCTGCTGCCAGCAGTAAACAGCAATTTCATCTTTGCCGCCTATGTGGATCAGGCATTTCCTGTTTCCGATACCTTTGCCACTGACAAAACATTTTTTGAAAACTATTCCAGATATCAGAAGCCGGTATTTCTTTTCTTCCTGCTGTGCGGCTTTCTTTTCCTGGCTGCGTTTGTATGGCTAACAGCAATTGCCGGAAGAAAAAACAGCGACCAAAAGCTGCACCTTTGCTTTTTTGACCGCTGGCCAACCGAGCTTTCTGCAGGACTGATTCTGCTTGCATGGTTTCCTGTCCTGGTACTCCTTTTACAATGCCTGTCCTTTGCAGACTATCAGACTGACCGACTGCGTGCCACATCGCTCCTTGATGTGAGTCTATTGCTGAAGCTTATGATTCTGGGGCTTTACACTTTATTCTGGTTCCAGATTGGCTACCTTAGCCTGGTACGGCGGATCAAGGCAAAGCAGCTCTGGAAAAACAGCATCCTGCGCCGTCTTCTTGTCCTGACCTCCAGACTGATTCATTCAGCCAGTCACAAGCTTCACGCCCTTGCTGATCTCTACTCCAGAAACACTGCTGCCAGACTGAAAGCAACCTTCGCTTTTCTTTGCTTTCTTTTCATCAAATATATAATCTGCGGTCCCTTACTTGGCAGCATGCAGCTGTTCTTTTTCTTCAGCTGTCTGGCTGATCTTTTGATACTGCTATATGTTATTACAAAAGCCTGCAGCAGAGAACAGATCATAAAAGGACTGAGAGAAATTTCCAATGGAAACCTGCAATATAAAATTCCTCTGGAACGGCTTTGGGGCGATGATAAACATATTGCAGAATATATTAATAACATTGGAAGCGGTCTTGACGCAGCTGTAGAAAACAGTGTGAAAAATGAGCGAATGAAAACCGAGCTGATCACCAACGTTTCCCACGATCTGAAGACCCCGCTGACTTCCATTATCAGCTACGTTGATCTTCTGAAACGTGAGAATTTTACAGATCCGAAAGTCCTGGAATATCTGGATATTCTGGAAGCCAAGGCAGCCCGGCTGAAGGTACTCACAGAGGATGTGGTAGAAGCCTCCAAGGCCAGCACCGGAAATCTGACACTGAACATGAATAATCTTGATTTCGTAGAAATGCTCCATCAGGTAATCGGAGAGTTCGAGGAGCGTTTCGAAGAACACCATCTTACCATGATAGTACATTTTCCAGATGAGCCTTCTGTAATCTATGCGGATGGCCAGCGGCTGTGGCGTGTTTTGGAAAATATTTTCGGAAATGTAACAAAATATGCCATGGAAGACACCCGGGTTTACGCGGAAGTAATGAACGCCCACGGTCAGGTGGTTTTCACCCTGAAAAATATTTCCGCCCAGCCGTTAAATTTCGCTGCCGAGGAACTTACCGAGCGTTTCGTCCGCGGTGACGTAGCCCGTGGCACCGAGGGAAGCGGGCTTGGACTTAGCATCGCCAAAAGTCTTACTGAGCTCCAGGGCGGCAAATTCCAGCTTTACCTGGATGGGGATTTATTCAAAGTGACTATCACCTTCCAGGCGCAGAATTCCAAGTGCACTGACGCAGAAGTCCCCGCTCAGCCACAGCCGGAAGCGAGATGATTTTTATCATATGCAGCTATAAAAATAGCAGCAGGAGTAAGCGATTTGTTTACTTCTGCTGCTGTTTTGCAATTAATATTCCAGTCTCGGCATACTCTTAAATTTCTCAAACTCTCCAATGGTAAACATGGAAAGAGCAATGCTTGGAAGTACACTGGATATGCCTGCATTGTTCGCTTTGTACAGCATCGGGAACCACTGGAGGCGGAAACCAAGGCTGTAGCTAAGAGCAAGAGCAAATACGTAAGACGGCACCGACACACCGATTACCGATATGACCGTGGCCAGCGAATCCCATATGGTGTTATGTTTCAGGGCTGCCAATAGTCCCAGTAGCAGTCCTACTATCGCTCCGATGATAACGGCAAGTCCTCCGATTCCAATAGAAATTGGAAGTCTTGTCTGAATCATCTGGGAAATAGGAGTGTTCTTGGAAATATTGTAGCTGACACCAAGATCACCTTTTAACATATTTTTTGCGTAGTTCACAAACTGGACAGCTACTGGCTGATCCAGACCGTACTTTACATACAGCGCTTCACGCAGGGCAGGTGTGTTTATGCGGCGGACATTCCATCAAAAATTGGGAATAGAAAACCCCAGTGCTGCAACACTGGGATTTTCGTTTGTAGTTGAACTACATGGATTTTTCACATCTCTTTGCCCATTGGCATTATAGCATATGTTTTTTTCTTTTCAATATGCATTTTATAATTAAATGTAACTGTTCAGTACCTTCACAGTTACACGCTCCGCGATGCACTGAAATCATGCTTTGCTTGATTTCGAGCCGCAATTCTCGGATTTTCTGTGAACTACGTTCACAAAAAACACCTGGCGGAATACTGCCTTCTGAATAGTTACAATTAAATTACATAATCATCTGCGCTTGCAGCCTGCCAGTCAAGAAGATCTCCTAATGTAATATTATCTACCACTTCATTGATAGCATCATCAATCTTCTTCCAGAGGATACGTGTGACGCATGCATCACCTTTCTCGCAGCCGCCTCCGTCTGGTGCGACACAGTCTACCGGTGACAGACAGCCTTCTGTCAGTCTGAGGATCATGCCTACTGTGTACTCTTCTGGTCTTCGCTGCAGGGAGTAACCGCCCTGTGGTCCGCGGACACTCTTCACATATCCAGCCTTATTTAATACGGAAATGATCTGCTCCAGATATTTCTCGGAAATTTCCTGTCTACGTGCTACATCTTTCAGCCGGATCGGCTCTCCATTGTCATTGGTAGCCAGATCAAGCATTAACTTTATTGCATATCTACCCTTAGTGGATATTCTCATCTTCATTCCTCCTGCTCTGTGATTCTGCAAATGCAAAATCACTCTACAGAAGATTATACCTTCTAATTCCTATTATTTCAATAGGAAATTACCTTTTTATTCGCAGATAATCCAGTATTCCGGAAATAGTTATCGTCTGCGCATGAGCCGCTGCGCGAACTGATAAGCCGGTTCGCAATGTGAACTTTTTCTCACTCTCTGATGTTCCCTCATAAATTACCGGAACTGCTGTGTCGTCATAAGGCTGTCAAGAGTTTCAACTGCCTGATCATTCTGGATGATTTTAAACGTGACATCCTTTTCCCCATCAATTGGCGGGTAATAACAGCAGTCCCTAAAATTCTAATTTTTCTCATATCGTTTCCTTTCCCGGGCTAGAGCGTGTCGATTGCAGAAATATGCTGAAAAAAGAATCGCAATTTACCTGTCTTTCCCTTATAATAATGCTGATAATAAAATGCTTTATCAAACAAGTATCATTTAAAAAGCACTTGAAAAACAGGAGAAAACGAAATGAGTAACCGAATTGAGATAACAGATTTCACTGCCCCGGAGCTGGATGTTTACGCCAGAATCCCGGAGGTGCAGCTTCTACGATTCTATGAGCCCAAACCAGGACTTTTTATCGCAGAAAGCCCAAAGGTAATCCAACGCGCGGCCAATGCCGGATATCAGCCGGTTTCTTTTTTAGTTCAACACAAGGATCTGGAAAAAGAAGGAAAAGAATTGTTACAAAAGTTCCCGGGAATTCCGGTTTATACAGCAGATTATGAGGTACTTGTAAAGCTTACAGGCTTTGCACTTACCCGTGGAATGCTTTGTGCCATGACTCGCCGGGACCTTCCCTCTGTGGAAGATATCTGCAAAAATGCCCGCCGTATCGCCATTCTGGAAAATGTAGTGAACCCAACCAATATCGGAGCCATTTTTCGTTCAGCTGCCGCGCTTCATATGGATGCGGTTCTTCTCACCCCAGGCTGTTGTGATCCTCTTTACCGCAGAGCCACCCGGGTAAGTATGGGTACTGTTTTTCAGATTCCATGGACTTATTTTCATAAAAAAGTGTCCTGGCCGGAAGCTGGAATGGAGCAGCTTCGCTCTCTCGGATTTAAAACTGTAGCAATGGCTCTTCGGAACGATTCCATCAGCATTGACGCCCCAGCCCTTCAAGCCGAAGAAAAACTGGCGATTATCCTTGGAGCTGAAGGAGACGGACTGGTGGATGCAACCATCACCGGCTGCGATTACACCGTAAAAATCCCCATGTCCCATGAAGTGGATTCCCTGAATGTAGCTGCCGCAAGTGCTGTGGCTTTCTGGGAACTTGGAAAAAGGTGAGGGAATGCTTCCTCACCTTTTCCAGAGCGTGTTTAAACAGGTTCTAAGACTCCAGCATTTTCACCAGACATTCCTTTTTATAAAATGAGATTCCATAACAAAAGATATCTTTATACCTGTCCTTATAATCCTCTGCATACTTTCTCTCTTTCATCTGCGCCAGTGCTTTATCACAATCTTTATTTAACTGTTTCATGCTTTGCGAATATTTTACTTCGAAAATCGCTACCTTTCCATTGACTTTATCAATAATCACAAGATCTGGTCTTCCCAATCCATGCTCTTTGTTCGATTCAATCTGTTCACCAGCTCTCATAAAAATGCCTGTGAGAAACGCATGATAGAAGTCTTCTTTATAATCATGATAACTGATGGTATTCCACAGCAATAGATTCATTTCTCTAGTTATAATTTCTGGTTTTTGATTCCAGAGAGCCTGAAAAATCGCTGTTCGATTCCATTTTTTCACACTGTCAGCAAACCATTTCATTACCGTAGTTTCAAAAATTTCTCTTATTTCCGCATTTGGTATCTTTAATGCTTTGGTATCCGGTGAAAATGCAGTTTTCCCTTCTGAAATCCGCGCTTCTGTCAGATAACCAGTCATGTAAAGAATACTCCAAAGATTACTTTCGGATGAATGCAAATAATCATAAGTCAGGTTCTCATCAATATCCTGAAGAATATATCTACCAGAAAGCAATGTTTCCATTTTGTCCGTAATGCTATTGCCTGCAAAATCGATGAAAGAGCGGATAATTGCGTTGTCACTGGTATTTTTCCAATAACTGACTGGCTGCGCTTTGGGATTTCTCTGAAGTTCCCGCAAATAATTCATAACATCCCACGGGCAGTACACATCAATTTCTCCCATATGATATCCATCGTACCATTCCTTCATCTGCTTTGCATACTGCACTGTCCCTGTATCTTCCAGGATTTTGTTGACCTCCTGCTGGGTAAATCCGAAATATTCATTGAATCCGGTATTTGCAATCGTATCTGTAACAAAGTTATTTGTCCCTGTAAAAATGCTCTCTTTTGCAATCTGCAAACAGCCTGTGATAACAGCAAATTTCAATGAAGTATTATCTTTTAATGCAGTACTCATCATACCTCTGATAATTTCCAGCATTTGCTGGTAATATCCTTTGCTGCTGGCTTTTGCTATAGGAACGTCATATTCATCTATAAGCAAAATCATCTGCTTATGGTAATAATTCTCGAGCAGACGCATAAGCAGACTAAGAGATCTGATAACCAAAATTTTGCTTCCCTCACCAGATTTCAGAAGTTTAAAGCGCTTACGATCTTCTTCATCAATTTCTTCGCTTTCCAGCAAAAAACTGTATTTCTGATACAAATCAGAGATGGTAAATACCAGCTGGTCATACGCACTTGCAAAATCAAGTCCATCTATATCTTTAAATGTCAAAAAAATAGTAGGCCACTTATTCAACCATTTTTCACAAAGCTCGTGATTTCTTGAAATTTCAAGCCCTTCGAATAATTTCTGACTCTCATTTCGAACATTAAAGAAATAGTAGAGCATGCTCATGCCCAATGTTTTCCCAAATCGTCTCGGTCTGGTAATCAATGTTACTTTCGCTGCACCATCGGTTAGGAGTTCAGATATGAAACCGCTTTTATCAATATAATAGTTATTATTCTCACGTATCTCTTTAAAATCAGAGATACCTACTGGAATATTAGGATTTCCCATATGCCCTTCCTTCCTAAACAGATATTTTTTATATAAACATGATAACACAGCAGTATAGTTTCAGCAAATAAAAAAACGATAACCAAATGGTTACCGTCTCATTTACTGTACCTTCAAAACTACATACAACACTTCCACCCCTGCCCTATCTACCTCGTCGTCTTCAAGGGGGTTTACTTCTTTCGAATGGGACATCTCATCTTGAGGGGGGCTTCACGCTTAGATGCCTTCAGCGTTTATCCCTTCCGGACTTGGCTACCCGGCCGTAGACTTGGCAGTCTAACCGGTACACCAGCGGTCCGTCCATCCCGGTCCTCTCGTACTAAGGACAGCTCCTCTCAGATATCCTACGCCCACGCCGGATAGGGACCGAACTGTCTCACGACGTTCTGAACCCAGCTCGCGTACCGCTTTAATGGGCGAACAGCCCAACCCTTGGGACCTACTACAGCCCCAGGATGCGATGAGCCGACATCGAGGTGCCAAACCACTCCGTCGATGTGAACTCTTGGGAGTGATAAGCCTGTTATCCCCAGGGTAGCTTTTATCCGTTGAGCGATGGCATTCCCACTTAATACCACCGGATCACTAAGCCCTACTTTCGTACCTGCTCCACCCGTCGGTGTCGCAGTCAAGCTCCCTTCTGCCTTTGCACTCTTCGAATGGTTTCCGTCCATTCTGAGGGAACCTTTGGGCGCCTCCGATACCCTTTCGGAGGCGACCGCCCCAGTCAAACTCCCCGTCTGGCATTGTCCCACCGCCGGTTCACGGCGGCTGGTTAGAAGCCCAGTACTGCAAGGGTGGTATCCCAACAGCGGCTCCGCAGCAACTGGCGTTACTGCTTCCTAGCCTCCCACCTATCCTGTACATGCAATACCGGACCCCAGTACCAAACTGGAGTAAAGCTCCATGGGGTCTTTCCGTCCTGGCGCAGGTAACCAGCATCTTCACTGGTACTTCAATTTCACCGGATGCATTGTCGAGACAGCGCTCAAATCATTACGCCTTTCGTGCGGGTCGGAACTTACCCGACAAGGAATTTCGCTACCTTAGGACCGTTATAGTTACGGCCGCCGTTTACTGGGGCTTAAATTCAAAGCTTCGCGTTTCCGCTAACCTCTCCTCTTAACCTTCCAGCACCGGGCAGGCGTCAGCCCATATACCTCACCTTTCGGTTTCGCATAGACCTGTGTTTTTGCTAAACAGTTGCTTGAGCCTATTCTCTGCGGCCACTTCTCAGTGGCACCCCTTCTCCCGAAGTTACGGGGTCATTTTGCCGAGTTCCTTGACAATGCTTCTTCCGCCGGCCTTAGGATTCTCTCCTCATCCACCTGTGTCGGTTTACGGTACGGGTACGGTATAAACAATAGCGGCTTTTCTTGACGCATGGCTCACGGACTTCACTACTTGTATTTCGCTCCGCATCACAGCTTCCCATTGCCACCCGGATTTGCCTGAGTGACTGGTACCCCGCTTGCACCGGGCTTTCCATTCCCGGCTTCCGCTTTCCTTACGTGTCCCCACAGTTCTGTCATACCGCAGTACAGGAATCTCCACCTGTTGTCCATCGGCTACGACTCTCGTCCTCGCCTTAGGCCCCGACTTACCCAGGGCAGATCAGCTTTACCCTGGAAACCTTGGATATTCGGCCTAAAGGATTCCCACCTTTATCTCGCTACTCATTCCGGCATTCTCTCTTCCATGCAGTCCACAGCTCCTTACGGTACTGCTTCGTTCCGCATGCAATGCTCCTCTACCGATCCTTGCGGATCCCTTAGTTTCGGTGGTACGTTTCAGCCCCGGACATTTTCGGCGCAGGGCCTCTCGACCAGTGAGCTATTACGCACTCTTTGAATGAATGGCTGCTTCTGAGCCAACATCCTGGTTGTCTTCGAGACCCCACATCCTTTTCCACTTAACGTACACTTTGGGACCTTAACTGAAGGTCTGGGCTCTTTCCCTTTTGACTGCCCAACTTATCTCGTGCAGTCTGACTCCCGGTCCTGTCTACATGGCATTCGGAGTTTGATATTCTTCGGTAGGCTTTGACGCCCCCTAGGAAATTCAGTGCTCTACCTCCACAAGACTCATGACCGAGGCTAGCCCTAAAGCTATTTCGAGGAGAACCAGCTATCTCCGGGTTCGATTGGAATTTCTCCCCTACCCACACCTCATCCCCACCCTTTTCAACGGATGTGGGTCCGGACCTCCACTGCCTCTTACGGCAGCTTCATCCTGGACATGGGTAGATCACCCGGTTTCGGGTCTACTCCTACTGACTTAAGGCCCTGTTAAGACTTGGTTTCCCTACGGCTCCGTCCCTTAAGGACTTAACCTTGCCAGTAAGCGTAACTCGCCGGACCGTTCTACAAAAAGTACGCGGTTGCACGCATAAGGTGCTCCCACAGCTTGTAGACACAGGGTTTCAGGTTCTCTTTCACTCCCCTCCCGGGGTCCTTTTCACCTTTCCTTCACAGTACTATGCGCTATCGGTCACTAAGTAGTATTTAGCCTTAGGGGGTGGTCCCCCTGACTTCCCACAAGGTTTCTCGTGTCTCGTGGTACTCTGGATCCTGCTCAGTCTCATCTGCTTTCACATACGGGGCTTTCACCCTCTTCGGCCGGCTTTCCCAAAACCGTTCTGTTAGCTTCCGAGAATCTTAAATGCAGTCCGTAACCCCGGAATGCACGCATTCCGGTTTAGGCTCTTCCGCGTTCGCTCGCCGCTACTTGCAGAATCGAGTTTTCTTTCTTTTCCTCCGGGTACTTAGATGTTTCAGTTCCCCGGGTTCCCTTCCATACGTTATGGATTGGCGTATGGATGACAGAGGTGTGCTCTGCCGGGTTTCCCCATTCAGAGATCTCCGGATCAAAGGATATTTGCTCCTCCCCGAAGCTTATCGCAGCTTATCACGTCTTTCTTCGGCTCTTAGTGCCAAGGCATCCGCCCTGTGCCCTTATTGCTTGACCTTTATTTCGCTCATCACCCTAGCGTAGGTGATGCGGTCTTTTGATTCTCATTGTTGATCTTTGTCTGCTCTCACAGACTAAATCGATGTCTTCCTATCTTACGTTTTAACGTTT
>NZ_JAQDKY010000028.1:0-56860 GCF_027662325.1 Blautia faecis
CTAATCTTAAGTTTATGATGTTGGGCTTAGCCGGTGGTTTGCACTGCCCCTATAAGGGGCTCATCCCTGCTTGCGCCCGGAAGGCGCACTGAGAGGGCCCGCCTCTTGCACTGCTTTTCACAGGCTGACCCTAAAGGGCCTTTCTCAGTGCCTCCTGCTTCCTGCGCATCCCCTTGGGATTTGCTTATTGCTTCTTTTACCGGCTTAGCCTTTTAGGCTTATTTTTTTCTGCCTTTTTTTACCGGCTCACCCGCGAACGGGTCGATGTATTCATTCAACGTTAACTGGTCATATTCCAAATCATTTTTTAACTGATTCTGAATATATTCCTGTATCTTCTTTGCATTTTTTCCTACCGTATCTACATAGTATCCTCGGCACCAGAAATGGCGGTTTCCATATTTGTATTTCAAATTTGCATGCTTCTCAAATATCATCAGCGATGACTTTCCTTTTAAGTACCCCATTATTTCTGATACACTATATTTAAGTGGTATTCTTACTAACATATGAACGTGATCTTTACAGCACTCTGCTTCTATTATTTCAATTCCTTTTCTTTTGCACAACAGACTTAATATTTCTGCTACATCTGCTTTTATCTGTCCATATATTACCTGCCTACGGTATTTTGGTGCAAAAACTAAATGATACTTGCATTCCCATGTTGTATGGCTTAAACTATTCTTATCCATTTTGGATACCTCCTTGATAATATTATGTGAGTTTTGCGGACCCACTTTTATATTATCACAGGAGGTTTTTTACTTGAAGCTAAAGCTACTCCCTCCACCTGCCGAGCAGGTGGTTTATTTTTCTGCCATACAAAAAGTCAAAAATCCTCTTGCAAGCTCGCTTGCAAGAGGATTTTTGGTCTCTTGACCCGCCAAAACATTCGTAATCCGCTGATTCGCTCAAGTATACGCATTGCGTTATTTAATGATACCCGATATATGCTATGTTGTCAGTCCACTATCATCTCACCTCTCATCATATTTTCGTCCATATATTTTTATAAGCATCGTATCGATCTTTATTTCCACGCTTTCCAGACATCCGGCTGATATCCAAGTGTAGATTGTTTTCCATTTCGAACCACTGGTGTTTTAATCACTTGGGGATTCTCAAGTATCTTTCCAAGTTTATCTTCATCTGCAATATATTTTATGAGTGCAAGCAAATCCTTGTCTTTTCCTTCCCAGTTGACCATGTTTTCCAAGCCACCATTTGCCTGGGCAACAGAATTGAATTCACCTTTGCTCATTCCCTTGTCCTTCATATCAACAAACTGATACTTAATACCACGTTCTTTGAAAAATCTTTCTGCTTTCTTGGTGTCATTGCACTTCTTCGTTCCAAAAATCTGTATGTTCAAATTCCTTCTCCTCTCTTAAAAATCAAGTGAAGTTTTTTTGATAACTTGATATAAAAAGACTGGAAGCACTTCAGAAATCATAACTTTTATAACTCCATGCATTCCGCTGCTTACATAGCTCTCTGATGCTCCCAGATCTTATTCAGCATTCCACAGCCACTTTGATCACGCCATCTTTCTTATTTTCAAAAAGCCCATACGCTTCCTCAATTCTGCAAAGCGGATAGGTATGAGTGAGCAGAGGCTCCGTATCAAGTCTGCCTTCTGCAATCAGCTTCAGTGTTTCCTCGCAGTGACAGCCATCCACTCCGCCGGTTTTAAATGTAAGATTCTTGCCGTACATATCCGGAAGAGGCAGTATCTGGGCTTTATCATAAAGTGCTACCACAGTCACAATTGCATTTGGTCTTGCGCATTCCCATGCCAGACGAAATGTAGCTTCCGCTCCTGCAACCTCAAGAACCACATCTGCTCCTCCATGCTCACTGTTAGCCAACGTAAACTTCTTGCATTCTTCTGGTGATACAGTAAGGACCTGCGGATAATGTTCCTTAATAAAGCCAATACGCTTTTCGTCTTTTTCGCACATAATGATCCGCTTCGGTTTCTTCAGCATCACACAAAGCAGCGTACAGATTCCGGTAGGACCGGCTCCGATGATCAGCACCGTATCATCTTCTGTAATCTGGGAAATATGTGCCGCCCAATAGCCTGTAGCCAGAACATCTCCTACCAGCAAAGCCTGCCTGTCAGTAACCTCATCCGGAATTTTGTTAAGCCCCTGATCTGCAAAAGGCACCCGCACGTACTCTGCCTGACCTCCGTCTATGCGGCAGCCAAGAGCCCAGCCCCCATTTTTATCCGTGCAATTATTAACATAGCCTTTTTTACAGAAAAAGCATTCCCCACAAAAAGTTTCCACGTTTACCGTTACTCTGTCTCCCGGTCTCACATTTGTTACACCACTTCCAACTTCTTCTACAATTCCTACCATCTCATGACCAACTGTTATCCCCGGAACCGCACGTGGAACACTTCCATGTTTGATATGAAGGTCACTTGAACAGATGCTGGCAAGAGTTACCTTTACAATAGCATCCCTGTCATCTATAAGCACAGGCTTAGGCTTTTCCATTAATTCAAATTTTCCTTTTGAAACATATGTATATGTCTGCATTTTTATCTCATCACTTTCTAAAAAGATTTTTAAGCATTCACTGTCTGCCATCCGTAACTTTCATAGTAGATATAAAAACAAGTGAACTAAGCAGCAGCATATAAGGATACAGCAGCATTGGAAGTATATCAAATGCGCTGACCACTTCTCCTAAACTGGCTGCAGCAGAAACAGCAACCAGCATTTGCGCTCCGTATGGTAAAATCCCCTGAAAAATACAGGAAAATGTATCCAGGATAGAAGCAGCTTTTCTGGCGCTGATACCGTAATCCTTTGACATTTCCTTTGCAATCGGGTTCGCCATAACGATCGCAACTGTATTATTGGCAGTTGCAATATCCATTAGCCCAACTAACAGTCCCATTCCCAGGAGCCCGCCTTTTTTTCCTTTAAACACTTTCTTTATCCAGTATAATAAAGCCCTTGATCAGGGCACAGATTGCAGCTACCAGAATCGCAACCATACTGGTTTCAAACATCCCGGCAGCACCGGTTCCCATATTTCCGATCAGGTCTGTGGGTGCTATCATTCCTGTTGCAATCATAATAACTGAGCCACTTAGAATACCTGTAATCAGCACGAAAAATACATTAAATCCGATGATTCCACCTATAAGAACCAGAATATAAGGAATGATCTGTATTAAATCATATTTTTCTTCGATGAATCCACCATTATAATTTTTAACAGACAAAACCAGCAGAATAATAATGCTGGCAATAGCAGCTGGCAGTGCAATAAAGAAATTCTCCTTAAATTTATCTTTCATTTCACAGCCTTGTCCATTACATGCGGCAATGGTTGTGTCTGATATAAATGACAGATTATCTCCAAACATGGCGCCGCTCATGACGGAACCAATACAAACCGGCAGTGCAAATCCGGATACTCTTGCCACTGCAACTCCAATTGGAACGATCAGCGTAATTGTTCCTACAGAGGTACCCATTGCAAGAGAAACAAAACAGCTGACCACAAAAAGCACAACAACTGCAAACTGAGGCGGAACCAGTGACAAAATAAAATATGCAACACTGTTTGCAGATGTTCTTCCGACTATACCTACAAAAATACCTGACAGCATAAAAATTATGATCATTGTAATAATGTTAGGATCACTGATTCCCATCCCCATAACTTCCAGCTTATCATCCAATTTAAGCTCGCGGTTCTGTATACAGGCAACAAGTAATGCAACCAGAAATATAACGACAACGGGAATTTTATAAAATCCCATCTCGATATCCAGACCATACTCAAATAATATGCCAAGCCCCAGATACAAAACAACAAACACTACTATAGGAAGCAGTGCTTTTCCATTTCTTTTTTCATTTTTCCTCATCCTACATTTTTCTCCTTCTTAGTTATAGTACTAATAGTATCATTTTTGTGTCCGCTTCACAATAGCAAGTCAACTGGATATTTTATATAAAAAGATCCCGGCAGGCTTCTGCTTCTGAGCGCTCAAACTCAAAAGTATGAAACCTGCCGGGAAGTTTTATTTTCATCAACCAAAAAAACTATAGCTTACTGATAATCCGTCTCTTATATTCCAAAAATTCTTCTGACAATGCAAAATCCGCTGCCCTGGGTTTTCTCTCCTGGATCACGATCTCATCTTTGATGGTTCCCGGAGTTCCGTTCAGAATGTAAATCCGGTCGGACAAAAGAATGGCCTCATCAATATCATGGGTGATAAACAAGGTAGACAGATCAATATGCTGCATAACTTCCAGATACCATTTATGCACGCTGGCCTTTGTCAATGTATCCAGTGCACTGAAAGGCTCATCCAGAAGGGCAACTCCGCTGGAACTTAAATAGGTTCGAAGCAAAGCCGCACGCTGACGCATACCACCGGACAGCTGGCTTGGATACTGATACTGGGTGCCTTCCAGACCAAATTCTGCAAAAAGCGGATTGGCCTTTTCCCTGGCTTCTGCTTTCTTCACGCCTTTCAGTACAAGGGGAAGTGCTACATTGTCGATCACTTTCTTGTGGGGAAGGAGAAGATCCTTCTGCAGCATGTAGCTGATGCTTCCAGGTGTGGAAGTCACATCCTGATCTTTCAGATAGACCTTTCCTTCATCAGGTGGGATAATACCGGAAAGCACATTGAACAATGTGGTCTTTCCGGAACCGCTGACTCCCAGAAGGGAAACCAGTTCCCCCTGCTCCAGATAAATGGAAATGTCCTCCAAAACCTTTTTTTCACCGTATGTTTTTGAAATATGTTCTGCTCTTAAAATCACTTTATTTTGTTCTGATGACATATTCGTTCCTTATACACAGTGCTACTTCTATAACCAGTTCCATTTTCCGCAAAAATCGGGGTAAATTTTCCTGACAGAATAGCTCTATGTGTTAATTTCTTTCTCTTTCATTCCTTACTGGGGAAGATAATCATTAGAGAAGCCGACTCCAGTAAGATCCTTGTCGCAAAGCTGGTTCTCATACAGCCATTTGTAGAATGCATTCCATCTGTCTGCGTCAATTACGCCCCAGCTTTCTGCGTCGTCAATGTATTTTGTGGAAAGGAATTCCTGGCTCTTCTTTACAAGGTCTTCAGCATCCTTCAGAGAACCTGTATTATCGCCGTCAATGAGGATCTGTGCTGCCTCATCCGGATTCTCTGCTGCAAACTCATATCCCTTTGCAGTTGCTTCCATAAATGCCTTCGCCTGATCCGGGTTCTCAGCAAGATAGTCGTTATTTGCAATGATAACCGGTGTGTAGTAGTCAAATACAGGGTTGATATCAGAGAATGCAAAATAGTCGCAGTCTACACCTTCTACATCAGCATTGATTCCGCCCCAGCCCTGGAATACCCAGATGGCATCCGTCTGCTTGGCAGCAAGTGCTGCTGGCTCATCTGTAATATCATTAGGGATCAGGGTAACCTGGCTGAAATCTCCGCCGTCACCGTTTACAACATTTTCCAGCATAGCAAGCTCGATTGGGGAATCCCATGTGGAATAGGTTTTTCCGGTAAGTCCGGCAGGTTTGTCAATTCCGTCACCTTTTCGGGAAAGGATTCCGGAGGTGTTGTGCTGAATGATTCCTGCAACCGCTGTGATTCCAAGAGGCTCGTCAAGTGCAAGGGAAGCAGCCATGGTATCCTGAGCCTCAATCGCAAACTGAGCCTGACCTGCTGCACACATAAGGGCTGCCCCATTTTCCGGTGGCTGAACGATCTCCACATCAAGACCAGCTTCTTCATAGTAGCCTTTTGCCTGTGCTACATAAAGTCCGGTGTGGTTGGTATTCGGTGTCCAGTCCAGGCAGAATGTGATTTTCTCCTGCGCACCATCTTCTGCGTATACACCTGTAGGAACTGCAAACACCATAGCTGCCGCTGCAACTGGTGCGATTACTTTTTTCAGATTCTTATTCATGATTTTTCTCCTTTTCTACCTGCAGCCATGGCATTGTGATCCGGCTGACAATATTTACTGCCAGAAGAAGTAAAAGGCTGATGATCACAATGAAGATAATAACTGCAAACATTTTATCAAAAGAATATGCTTTTTTTACACGGGTCATATAAACACCAAGTCCGTTAAATCCACCCAGCCACTCAGAAACAACGGCTCCTACAACTGCATAGGAAGCAGATATTTTCAGCCCGGAAAAAAACTGGGGCAAAGCACCTGGAAATTTCACATGGCGGAAAATCTGTGCCCGGCTGGCTCCCATGGCCTTCATCAGACGAATGGCATCCGGATCCACACTTTTATATCCATCCAGCAGTCCGATTGTAATTGGGAAAAAAGTGGTGATCACAACCAGAGTGATCTTCGGTGCCATTCCAAATCCCATCCAAAGCACCAGAATTGGCGCAATGGCAATAGTCGGTATGGTCTGCGTAATGATCATGATCGGATAAAATGCCTGATCCATTACACGGAACCGATCCATCATAGTTGCAAACACAAATGCCAGCGCGATTCCAATGAGAAGTCCGTAAAAGGATTCCAGCAAAGTGAATTTCGCATGGAAAAGTATGGTTGGCAGATCGCCAAACAGGGCTGTCAGCACTGCTACCGGAGAGGGAAGCATGTAGGAGGGAACAATTCCCGAAATGCTTACCACTTCCCAGCCAAGCAGAATCACGGCCATGGCTGCAATTGGAGGTATCTTACTGGTGATGTTTGGTAACTTTCTTTTCAATGGTAAGTACATCCCCTTCTGGTTTATATGCAATTTTAACATATACGCTCATAGCCTTGCAGCCTGCGCGCTCAGCTACATGCTGACACTCTTTTACAATATCCATCAGCTGGTCATAATCACCTTCAATGGTGGTCTCAAATGGTCCTACATAATAGTTCAGACCAGTAGATCTGATGTAGGCGATCACCTCGTCTACAATGCGGATAACTTCCTCTTCATCCTGTACATTTGGCAGTACCTGAATTGCTACACTTGCGTTCATTTTCTTTTCCTCCTATTTTCTGTCCCATAAACAGGACTTTGCGTTAAAAATCGAATAAGAACCATTCTTGAAACTGTGACGGAACTGAACAGGCTCTGTCAGTCAGTATGAAAAAAGAGCACCTGCCATCCAGACAAATGCTCCTAATTACATCGTTAAACACTTCCTACACTGGCATGATCCAACAGGTTAAAAGGGTCTAAGGACTACCTTACTCTCAGCTTCTCAATTGAAACTCCCCTGGTCTTTATTCAGATTTCGTTGCTTATTATAATACACCTTTCTTCAAATTACAAGAAACTATTTTTATCTCAATTATATTTTACATACCCTTAACAGAATTGTACTGCTCGCAGTCTGACCAGCACGCTCTAATTAATATTCCCATTTCATCAGAATTCGTAAAAAAAATCTCCCTGCATATCACAGTTATTTCCTGCAGAATATATAATAAATCTACAGATTCTCAAAGGCAGCCTGAATACTGTCATAGTGCAGGAATTTTCCCTGGGCTGCAAATTCCTTGATCTGATTCAGAGTGGCAAACATGTGGCCGTCTGTCTCTTCTTCCTGAAGGTGTAGATCTTCTTCTTTCACATCCATCACAAAGCGGTAAACATCTACGAAATAGTTGTCTCCCTCCCCTGGATTCTCTCTTTTGTAAGTAAAAAGATAGCCGCCCTGCGCATCGCTTACATCAAGGCCTGTCTCCTCTTTCACTTCGCGGAGTACAGCATCATAAGAAGATTCCCCTGCCTGTGCTGCACCGCCGGAAACTTCCCACCAGCCTGGTGCCCAGGCTTTTGTCATCACACGTTTGGTAATGAGAAACGTACCATCTGGTCTTGCCACTACTCCAAGTACGGTGAGATGGTATTCCCCGTCTTTTAAGCACCAGTCGTTTCGCTTCATGGTACGGCCTGTAGGTTTCTTGTTAATATCATAGATGTCCCAGAATTCCAATTTTTATCACTCCTGTTATATGTTTCTCTTGTATATTTTTATATTATGATTATTTTGCGAATATTGTTATCGAATATAATAATTCATCTTTTCTATTTCAGAAGTTCCTCCACCATCTCTCTGGTATACTCTACCTTCTCTACATGGTTGACCTCGATCTGATACAGTGCATTTGCCGCAATGTGCTCTGCTGCCTGCTCCAGATCACGAATACCTGAAGTATTGGAATAACGCTGGATGATTGCCTCCAGCGCCCCCTCTGTGATAATGCACTCACTCTCTTCCATATGCATTCTCTTAAGAACTTTCGGAAGAGAGAATCTGGAAAAGATTACTTTCTTCTCCTCAGCTGTATAATCCGGAATATCAATTACTGCGAATCTGGACATCAGCGGTGCACTGATCTGGTCACGGTCATTTGCAGTAGCAATTGGATAAACACCGCCAGTTGGGATCATACACTCCATATAGTTATCTGTAAATCCAAGATTGTCCAGAAGGGTAAGAAGTACGTCTGCCGGATTTCCATTTCCTTTGCCGGAATTTGCCTTATCAAGCTCGTTAATAATAAATACCAGATTAGAGGCACCAGCCATGGAAAATGCCTCCATAATAATTCCGGGCTTTGCATTTGCGTAAATACGGGGGCTTCCGGTAAGCTGCTTAGAGTCGTTAATTGAGCTCATGTCCAGCGTAGTCCACGGAAGTTTCAGGATTCTTGCAACTGCATAGGCTATCTGGGATTTGCCAGTACCGGCAGGTCCGATCAGAAGAAGTCCGTAGGCCGGAAGGGTATGTGTACGGTTGATCTGGATAATCGTCTCGATAATACGTTGTTTCACACGCTCCATTCCATAAAGCTCTTCATCCAGGATTCTCCTTGCCTCAACAGGATCGATTGCTTCAAAATAATTGTTCTTCCACTGGATATTCAACATAATAGAAAGAGCCCTCTGTGCATGATGGCGCTCTTCCTGAGAAACTTCACTGGATCTTGCCACTGCCAGATTTCTTCTGGTCCAGAGTCTGATATTATCCGGCAGTGTTTTGCCTGCGCAGGTCATAAAATCGGTAATACTCTGAATGCTGGTAAGCTTCATCTCATCACCGTTTTCCTCCTGTTCCTCATCCTCTTCTGCCTCAGCAGGTGCATTACTCTCCAGAAGTCTCTCAATCATAAACTGCAGAAAGCCATCCTCTGCAGAAAGCTTTGTGCCGCCGCCAAAAGCAGTTTCGCGAATGCGGTATACCGCATATCCGTCCTCCCTGTTAGTACCAGACAAACGTACATTGATCCTGCTGTCTCCCAGCCATTTCAAAAGACTGGTAAATCTGGAATCAATTTTCACCACATCTGCTGTATGGTTACCGTCTTCTTCCTTAAAATCAAAAGCAGTACGGTTTACCGGATTGGTAAACACACCGCAGGAATGATGTTTCCACTGTCTCTCTTTATTGTCAAGCACCATGATCGGCTGCTCCGGTGAAGGCTTCGTATGGCTGCTGTGAAATGTTGTGTAAGTACACTTTGCCTCCGCTTTGCTTGCAGAAGCACCGCTGAAATCAAATACTGGCATAGCTTTTTCCTCTTTCCTGTGTATTTAAAGGGATATATTTCTCTAATTTCTCTTACCTACTATAACAACATTTTTCTCTAATGTCCAGAATGAGTTGGCCTGTTTCATAATTCAGCATTGTCTTGTATTATTGTTCACTTTGTGACCAGTAACTATCTTATTTTTTATATATCTTGGCATTTCTTAGTTTTTTACAAAAAATCTCTTGCCAAAATGGAGAAATTCGTGTATTCTATTATACGGACTACTTTTCAACAATTTGATTTTCACTTAACATTTGATATATATTTCTGATTTTTAGTGCGCAGACACCATAGTCCCTCCCAAAGCTTCTAATGGAATACTGCAATCTAAAAATAAAAGACTCCCGGGCGCTCTAGAGCGTGTCTGAAAAAGCTTTCTGTAAGATTTTTCAAACAGGCTCAAGTGTTCCGGGAGTTTTTCAATTCATTTATGCCAGACTTAACAGCTGCTTTCCTTCTGTCAGTCTTTCTTCAAACTGCTCATAGAAATCTCTGCCCACTTCATATGTTTTCATATAAAAACGATTCACCACATATAAATTCAGATTTTTGATCAGCTGGGCATCTGTGGCATTATAAAGAACCTCTTGCACATCCAGCAAAAAATAATGCCAGTCAGCTACAAACTTTTCATACTGGCGAAGATCCGGAGTATCGATCCATTTCTTTACCTTGATCTTGCTCCGGCTTGTCTTCTTACATTCATGGATCTGCAGAAAGTACTTAAATCCACCATTTTCATAGAAACGTCCCAATGGGAAAAGTCTGCAGAAACCAGGACGGAAGTCATGGATGCTGCACCGTCCCTGTTCATTCAGGAAAACACAGCATTGGTTTTTTCCACTCATGCAAAGATGAGGCAGAATATTCCCATCCATGGCATCGAACTGAATCAGCCCGGTGCTTACCAGTTCCTGCGGTGTTTTTCCCAGATTCGTGCACAGACGGTACACATCCATAGGATCCAGCACAACTGAATCCCCCATTCCCTCACAGCAGTCATGACATCCTGCACAATCCTGGCAGTCTGCCTTTACCATATCGTTTAATTCATAAAGTCTTCCGTCGGAAATCTCTTCCAAAGATACTTCTCGGCGCATATGCAAATTCCTCTTTCTTTTATTTTTTGTGGACAAACAAGGTTACGGTTCACTTCGCGATGCACAGAAATCATGCATTCACATGATTTCCCGCTGAGATTCCCGTTTTTTCTGTAAACGATATTCACAAAAAACGTCTCGCGGAACATTGCCAGTGAACAGTAATATAACATGCTGCCATCAACAGCATCTCCGTATTATCTATCCTCTGTATTTACAGCTTAATTCCAGACAATGCCTGTGCAAAAGCATTATTCACCGGCTCATTTGCCTCTTTCTGCTGCCTGCGCAGATAGTTCTGCACGTCACGCTTGCCTACTCCTGCGCCCTCTTTCTGGCGTCTTGCCTGGAACGCGGAAAGCTTCTCTTTATAACCGCACTGGCAGACAAACGTCTCTTCCTTACCTTTCACATACATTTCCATACGTTTATGGCATTTCGGACAACGGGCATTGGTAGTGCGGGAAATCGTTTCACGGTAGCCGCACTCCCGGTCCTGGCATACCAGCATTTTGCTGTTTTTTCCATTGACAGCCAGAAGTTTTTTGCCGCACTGCGGACATACTTTATTTGTAAGATTGTCGTGGCGGAACGTGCCCTCCCCGGTCTTGATCTCATCTACAATTTCACAGGTATAGTCACGGATTTGGTGAAGAAAATCCCCCTGACGTATCCTGCCTTTTGCAATCTGGGAAAGCTTCATCTCCCAGTCAGCCGTGAGCTCAGGCTTTTTCAGGTCTTCCGGCACCAGCTCCAGAAGCTGTTTTGCCTTTGAGGTAATATGGATCTCATTGCCTTTTTTCTCCATCATAAAGGAATGGAAAAGTTTCTCAATAATGTCTGCTCTTGTGGCAACGGTTCCAAGCCCCCCAGTCTCTCCCAGGGTTTTCACCGCTTCTTTATCTCTTGTCTCCATAAATTTCACCGGATTTTCCATAGCTGCAAGAAGAGTTGCCTCTGTGAATCTTGCTGGCGGTTTTGTTTTTCCTGTATTTAAGGAAGTTTTCAAAATCTTTAGTCTGGTTCCGGTTTTCATCTCCGGAAGACGCTGGTCTTTCAGTTTTTTCTCATCATCCGCCTCATCTTCCAAATCATCATCTGCTCCGCCTTCGTAAACTTCCTTCCAGCCCATGCTCTTTATCACTTTGCCGCTGGCTGCAAAAGTTTCTCCTGCCGCTTTCGCCTCCATGGTCACCTGCTCATACTGGCTTGCAGGATAAAGAACTGCAAGGAAACGACGGACAACCATATCATAAATCTTCCGTTCTTCATTTGTCATGTGGTCCAGCTGAACAAACTGTTCTGTCAGAATGATCGCATGGTGGTCACTGACCCTCTTATCATCCACAAAACTTCCATTCACCTGCACAGGCTTATTCATAAGTGCGCCAGCAAGCTTTCTGTACGGACCGATTCCGCAGGCCTTCAGTCTTTCCTTAATAGTAGGAACAATGTCCTTTCCAATGTATCGGGAATCGGTTCTGGGATATGTGAGTACTTTGTGGTTTTCGTAAAGGCGCTGCATAATATTCAGGGTCTCTTTTGCAGAAAAACCATATTTCAGGTTGGCTTCCCTCTGCAAAGTTGTCAGGTCGTACAGGCCCGGGGCCATAGTCTTTTTTGCTTTTTTCTCTACACTGGTTATTTCAAGAGCAGCGTTCTCCAGCCTGCCTTTGATCTGCTCTGCCCTTTCCCTTGAAAAAGTACGGAAGCTCTTTGTTTTCTCATCTCTCCAGGTCCATTTCACATCCTGGGTCTCCAGAGAAATACCATAATATTCTTTTGGCACAAATTTGCGGATTTCTTCTTCGCGCTTTGCGATCATGGCAAGGGTGGGGGTCTGCACCCTGCCACAGGAAAGCTGGGCGTTGTATTTACAGGTGAGAGCTCTGGTACCATTCATTCCCACCAGCCAGTCTGCTTCTGCCCTTGCAACAGCTGCACGGTAAAGATTATCATAGTCATGCCCGTCTTTCAGATTGGCAAAGCCTTCTTTAATTGCTTTATCTGTGACTGAGGAAATCCACAGTCTCTTAATTGGCTTATGGCAGCCTGCTTTTTCCAGAATCCAGCGGGCAACAAGTTCCCCCTCCCGTCCTGCATCTGTGGCTATAATGATTTCTCCAATATCTTTTCGGAAAAGCTGAGTCTTTACTACGGAAAATTGCCTGCCTGTCTGGCGGATGACTACCAGCTTCATCTCCTTGGGGAGCATGGGCAAGGTCGCCATTTCCCATTTTTCATACTTTCTGTCATATTCTTCCGGGTCAGCCAGAGTTACAAGATGTCCAAGTGCCCAGGTTACTACATAGTTTTTGCCTTCGAGAATACCACCATTTTTCTGGTTTGCGCCAAGAACACGGGCAATGTCTCTGGCGACGGACGGTTTTTCCGCAATTACAAGTGATTTCATGTATACACTCCTGATTATTTTCGTATTTGATGATGTCTGCTTAAGCAAACAGTGAAATCCTCTCCATAATTGTTAAGGAATAGTTACATTATAACACACTTCAGAAATTTTTAAGAATATTTTGTTAAAATTAATTTGTAAAACGATCCCACCAATGCTATTATGTAACCATAAAAGACAGAGAATCTACATCGCAAGGCTTCAGGTTCTTTGCCTCAGAGCATGCCCCCAAATACTTTCCCTGATATGTGCTTCACAATTTATGGGAGATTTTGCAAACATGTTCTAAAAACCTAGGAGAAGTTATGTATTATTTTATTGTTAATCCCAATTCCCGCTCTGGCAGGGGACGTTCCATCTGGAATGAAATTCATCAGCAGCTTATGCTTCGGGGAATTGATTTCCAGTACTGCCTTACAAGATATTCCGGACATGCCGCAGAGATTGCTTCTGATGCCTGTGCTCTTGGCACTGAATCTGAGCCTGTATATATCATTGCAGTGGGAGGTGACGGCACCATTCACGAGGTGCTCACCGGCATCACCGATTTTGACCAGGTAGTCTTCGGATACATTCCAACCGGCTCTGGCAATGATTTCTGCAGAAGCATGAGACTCCCTTTTGATCCAATGGAATCACTGGAATATATCCTAAAGGCAGAGCATATCAGCAAAATGGATGTTCCTTACCTGCTCCGCAATAATAAGAAGTCCCGATTCGGTATCAGCACGGGAATCGGATATGACGCCGGCGTATGCCAGGAGGTTCTGGCAACGCCCTTAAAGAAGATATTCAATCGTCTTGGGCTGGGAAAGCTGATTTATCTTTTCATTGCATTGAAGCAGCTGATTTTTATTAATCCAGGAAAAATGACAGTGACCCTAGATGGAGAGAATACTTTTTCCTATGACCACGTATATTTTACAGCGGTTATGAATCAGAAATATGAAGGCGGCGGTTTTAAGTTCTGCCCGGATGCTCAGCCTGACGACCAGCTTCTGGACGTGATCCTTGTGGAAGGTATCCGTAAGATAAAGCTTTTATTTTGCCTGCCTACTGCTTTTTTCGGAAAGCATGTGGGCATCAGGGGAATACATATTCTCACCTGCAGCGATATCCATGTACATAGTGCGTCCGCTCTTCCCATTCATATTGACGGGGAATCTGGCGGAATTCGCGAAGATTTAACAGTTTCCATTGAAAAAAGCTCTTTAAAAATCATTTTACCTGTGGTATAATCTCTCACGATTTGGGGGATCCGGAATTACAAGACCGGTAACCCAGATTGGAAAAGGAGTGAAAAAGACTTGGTACAATTTATAAAAAA
The DNA here is from genome assembly GCF_027662325.1 of Blautia faecis. Lineage (NCBI taxonomy): Bacteria > Bacillati > Bacillota > Clostridia > Lachnospirales > Lachnospiraceae > Blautia > Blautia faecis. The sequence continues at coordinate 14,395 of NZ_JAQDKY010000028.1, forward strand.
ATACAGGCATGGTCTGATCATACTTGCGTATGCCATTGTTTATATGCTTTTTTTTGAGTATCTGGAGTGCAGGCCGGTATGGGGATTTCATGTGATCGACACTGTTTTTGATGATTACATACCATTTTGTGAGTATTTTATTGTCCCCTATCTATTATGGTTTCCGTATCAGATTCTCACAGTTTTATACTTTATCTTCAGGAACAAGAATAAAAAAGAATATTATCAGTTAATTTTCAATATGATGATGGGTATGACTGTTTTCCTGATCGTGTCTTATGCATATCCAAATGTACTGCACTTAAGACCATCGGAGTTTCCAAGGGAAAACGTGTTTACAGATATGGTAAGATGGCTGTATCGGACGGATACACCGACCAATGTTCTGCCAAGTATTCATGTATTTAATTCTCTGGCAGTTCATATGTCACTTACCAATTGTGAGGCGCTGAGAGACCACAAAGGGGTAAGGTATGGATCATTGGTTCTTACATTACTTATTATCATGTCTACTATGTTCCTGAAGCAGCATTCCGTAATTGATGTGTGCTGTGGTGCTACGCTGGCGCTGTTTGGATATCTGTTTTTCTATCCGCAGAAGGCAGGAGAAGAAGCAAGTGGCATGGCAGTAGAGAGAATTGGACGGAATAATCGCAGGAAACATTATTAAACAAAACGCGCACTTCCAGAAATGGGAAGGCGCGTTTTTTTTAACAAAAATACGAGCGGCGACAACCGAATATAGATAAAATATGCTGCAAAGTGGGGCGTACAGATTGCAGGAATGATTTTTCAAACAGTCTCCAGAGCGCCCTGATCATTAATCAGTTAAATCCGTAGAACTTCTGGCAAAGCTTGTATGCAGCTACAGACACCTTACGTCCGCCGCGGCCTGGAAGGTTCATGAAGTTACCCATGAGGCTGTGGCGAAGTTTTCCGTAGAGGGCACGGTTCGTGGAGCGGATATATTCCAGAAGCTCCTTCTTCTTGTCGAGAGCTTCCTTTGTGCCGGAGCGGATCAGCATAATGGAGGAAATGGTAGTAATAATATCCAGATAACTGATCATGTAGGCTCTGGTGCGTTTATTCATGCTGCCGCAGCTGGTGTAGGAATTTACCATCAGTTTATTTACGCGGAGCTGCTGGTCGATTCTGCGGATCATAACTGTCTCGTTTACGGACTGGTCATCGCGGCCGATAAAGTAACGGTAGAAATTAGTATCCAAGTAGTACATGTTCTGTACATACGGCAGCGGATCAAAGGCAAAAATATTATCTACGTAGAAGGTATGCTCCGGCAGAGTCAAGTTGCACTCAAGGAGAAGCTGGGTACGGTAGATCATGGAGTGCATGAGAAGATATTTTCCCTTTGGCATGTGACCTACTTCATTCCAGGTGAAAATCTGGTTCACTGGCAGGCAGTGACGATACTGCATAACCTTCTTGCGGGTAGCACCCTGTTTCTCGTATACAAAATTACTGATGAGAAGATCAACTGTTTTGGAGCCTTTTACCAACTCTTCCAGAGTTTTCAGGATCTCTTTGTAGGATTCTTCATTTACCCAGTCATCGCTGTCTACAACCTTGAAATAGAGCCCCTGGGCATTGTGGATACCGGTGTTTACGGCGCCGCCGTGGCCAAGGTTTGGCTGATGGATGGCGCGGACAATGCCTGGATATTTCTCCTGGTATTCATCTGCGATCTCGGCTGTTCTGTCCTTGGATCCATCGTCAATTACAAGGATCTCTACTTCATCTCCGCCTGGTAAAAGGGATTTGATGCAGTTCTCCATATAAGCTTCAGAATTATAACATGGAATTGCTATGCTCAGTAATTTCATTTATTTTCCTCCTCATGTAGTGTAACGATTCTGTATTTTAAAATTACGCACCTTGCGATGTATTTTCCTTTTTTTCTTTGAGTTATGTTCTCAAAAACGCCAGCTGAACCGTTACATATATTTTTCATAAGCGCCAAACGCAGAAGGTATGGCGTAGTTTCTCTCTGATTCTTTTTTATCTGCAAAAAGAATTCCCGGGGCATGTGTCTGCTCCAGGGAGGACACGCGGATCCGGTACGCTTTCATCCGCCACTCAATGTGGGAAAAAATATGCCTGGCCTCCGGCAGTTCTTCTATATATAAGGGCTCTGCGCCAAGCTCTTTCACGTATTCCAGGGCTTCCTCACGGTTCAGGTATCCTTCTGTATTGGGAAGCTCGTATAATCCGGCAAGGAGGCCTTTCGGCGGCCGCTTGCGGATCGCAGTGCAGCTTCCATCCTGAATAACCAGAACGGTTCGCTCTTCCACCACTCTTGGCTTCTTTGGTGCTTTCACCGGAAACTTTTCCATAGTGCCGTGAAGTCCCGCCTGGCAAAAGCCTCTCACCGGACAAAGGTCGCATTTGGGCTGTCCGTTGGGGACGCACACTACTGCTCCAAGCTCCATCATTGCCTGGTTAAAATCACCTGGACGGTCTTTCGGGATAATTTCTTGCAATGCGCTTTCTGTCTTTTTGCGAAATGCAGGTCTGGTAATGTCTTCCGAATCTTCCGTCATTCTGGTGACTACACGGAAAACATTTCCATCTACGGCTGGCACCGGAATGCCATACGCTATAGAAGCGATAGCTCCTGCAGTGTAACTTCCTATCCCCTTTAACGAGATAAGAAGGGAAAAGTCTTCGGGAAGTCTGCCATTATATTTTTCTACCATTTCCCTGGCTGCCAGCTGCATGTTCCGCACACGGCTATAGTATCCAAGACCTTCCCACAGCTTTAACAGCTTTTCCTCCGGACAGGCTGCCAGATCCCGGATATCCGGCAGTTCCCTGATAAATCTTTCAAAATAGGGCTTTACAGCTTCCACGCGGGTCTGCTGGAGCATGATCTCGGATACCCAGGTGTAATAGGCGTTGTGCTTATCCCTCCAGGGCAAAATCCTTTTATTCTCATCATACCAGGCAAGAAGAGGCTGTATAAACTCATCTGTCATCTAGTTTCCTCCAAACACACAGGCACTGGATTCTGTATTTCCATCCCGTCCGGCTCTACCAGACAGTCATAGGCCAGAATATGCACCCCTGCCTTTTTCGCTTTCTGTAAGGTTTCCCCAAATTCCCGGTGCGTATCCCAGTTTGGTTCAAATCTTGTAATTCCCTTCATCTGGATCACCAGAAGCAGATAAGCCTCATATCCTTCCCTCATGCAATGGATCAGCTCTTCCAGATGCTTCACGCCCCTCGCAGTAGGAGCATCTGGAAAACGGGCAATATTGTCTGCTTCCAGGGTTACACCCTTGACCTCAATAAAAGCCTTTCTCTTATCTGAACAGGCATACAGATCGAATCTGGAATTTCCATAAGTTTTCTCAGGAGTTACCTGCACTTCCTCCGGAAAAAGATGTCCTGCCCTTACCCATTCCAGGGCGGCTTTATTGGGAATCTGGGAATCCATATTGATCAGGCGTCCGCCTTTATTTACACAGACCAGATCGTATGCTGTTTTCCTTGCCGGATTACTGCTCTTTTCCAGAAAAACCTGAACACCAGGAATCAAAAGCTCCCTGCATCTGCCTGTGTTCTTTACATGAACCGTCTCTGTCTGTCCCGCAATCTCTACATGTGCGATAAATCGGTTCGGACGATCCAGGAAACGGCCTTCTGTAATATTTTCGTATTTCATAGTTCACCTCGTGCTGCTGCCTGACTCCCAAAACGTGTCTGAAAAAGGCTTTCTTCAATGACAGTCTTAAGAAATAATGTAACTATTTCACCGCAATATAAAACTGACCAATAGTTCAAAAGCAGCAGTCACCTTTCCTATCATAACATAAAATCTGCAAAAAGCCAGTTAAAATTGAAAAATCCCATATTAGGAGATTGATTTTTTTGATTTTCCTATATAGAATAGAAACCGTCAGGTTGCAAAACAGAATGAGAAAAGAAGTAATTTTAGAATTTTAAGCACACCAGAAAGGACTAAAAACCTCAAATGGACAGTATTATTTTTGATATTGACGGAACTATATGGAACTCCACCGACGTTGTAGCTATGGCGTGGAATAAGGCTTTAGAAAAAGAGAATCTTGATGTCCGTGTGACAGCTGATCAGCTGAAAGGGCTGTTTGGCAGACTTCTCCCGGATATTGCGAAGGCAATCCTTCCAGAACAGACCAAAGCGGAACAGCTTCGGGTTATCGATATCTGCTGCCAGGCTGAGCATGATCTGCTGCGTGCGATGGGCGCACCTGTTTACGACGGACTAGAAGAAACTTTGAAGGAGCTTAACAAACGCTACCCTCTTTTTGTAGTAAGCAACTGCCAGGCTGGATATATTGAGCTTGTTTTTGAGAAAACAGGGCTGGGAAAATACTTCACCGGTCATCTGTGTCCAGGAGACAGCGGGGAAGCCAAGGCAGCTAATATCCGTTCTATTGCTAAGAAATATCAGCTGAAAGCACCTGTTTATGTAGGAGACACCTTCGGGGATTACCAGGCATGTCAGGAGGCAGGGGTACCATTTGTATTTGCTTCCTATGGATTCGGACAGGTGGATACACCGGATTATATGATTGAGAAGCCAGCGGATCTGTTGAAATTATTCTAATTATTTATACAAATTTTTATTAGCAGTCCTTGCTTTTTCAAAAAATAGTGCGTCTAACTCATTACTGAAGTAACGAGAATGCGACACACAGTTATCCAACAGCAGATCGCCGGAATGATTTTTCAAACAGGCTCCAGTGCAGCTCAATATCCGGATTACAAAAGAAGCACCTGTATATCAATTTCCAGATATACAAGTGCTTCTTTTTCATCTCATTTCTTACATTTCTTGCGAATCACTACCACCATGATAATGAAGATAACAATTACTGCTGCCAGATAAATGATATCGTATACATAGCTCTTGACCACCATATCCAGACCGGTGAGGATTCCGAAAATGAGCAGAGTCACGCCGGAAACCAGCTGAACCTTTTTGTCATCGTAAAGCTTCTTACGCTCAGCGGCATTTCCGCCTTTCATAAGAATATCTCCATGACCGGTAAGAAGCATAACTCCCATTACAAGAGCTGCTATAGTCAGTATCATATCAAATGAATCCATATTCATATTAACTTATTCTCCACTTCTTTTGTGTTGTTCTGCTATCCGTAGCTTCAAAGACATGCAGCTGTCTTTTCATTCAGTACTCAGTGACCCAAAACTAATTGTTACTGCTCACTGAAATTTTCCGGTCAGATAAATGATCTTTTAGTAGAAGCACACGATCGGCACATTGGTATCAATAATGCTGTACAGAGTAGCTGCTGCATCCAGCGGCATATTGATACATCCATGGGATCCGGCGTAGGTATAACGGTCACCGCCGAAATATGCCTGCCAGGTAGCGTCATGGAAACCAATTCCGCCGTTAAACGGCATCCAGTAGGTAACCTGGGTTTCGTACTCGTAAGTGCCGTCCGGCTTCTTCTCTCCACGAAGCACATCCGGGCTCTTCTTATAATACAGGGTGAAAATTCCCGGAGGTGTGGCTCTGTCATCATAACGGATATCTCCGGAAACAATGTCAGAGTCAAAGATGATGCTGCCATTCTGGTAATAGTACATGTGCTGACTACTCAAATCTACCTCGATATAGGTACTTCCAATGTCATTGTATCCATAAGAATTGGCTCTCATGGAATATACCGGTTCCCGTGTAGTCTGAGTGCCTGTACGGATCTCTTCTGTCAGCTGTGCTGCTTCTGCGTCCTGATCGATCTTCCAGCCATATGCAGAGCCATAAACAGAAACGGTACGGCCACTGGTCGTATTAAAGGAACGTGTTGTTCCAACTGTATCATGCTCACTTGCCAGCTGTGCCACAAAATCCTTGATATGCTGGGTAAAGGAAGCATCATCCTGCACCAGCTGTCCCTTGTCATCAAACTGCAGCCATTCCTTAAGGGTGCTTCCGTCAAGAGTGACTGTCTGCTCTCCAAATGTATAGGTAATGCTGGCCTTGGTATAATTATTATAAGCATCCCTGGTGGCCTGAAGGGTAGGATCATCGCTGGTCACTGCTGCCACTGCATATACATCCGGCGTATTTCCCAGATCAATGGAGGTCTGGCTTCCGGAAATGGCGGTATCCAGCGCTTTATAGGCTTCCTTCACCTTCAGCTTGCTGCCCTCAGTCTCAGGAACAATGGTAAACTCGCTTCCCTCAAGCGCCACATATGCATTCTCCGGCTCAACCTGGTTTTCTGCCTGTGCACACTTTAATTCCTTTACTTCACTCTGAAGCAAACTCTTATCAAAAGTCACATTCTCCTGGGTGGTATAGCTTCTGGTCTCCATGAACCCTTTTACCCATTCATATGGCTTCTGCTGCTTCAAAAGATCCAGAACTTCTCCATCAGACACATAGCGGTAATTGATCTGGTTTCCGCTGATGGCCTGCGGCTCCTGGTTCCTCGCGGTAATCTCAATGGAATAATCCTCTACATTGCTTGCAATCAGCTGCTCTGTTTCGTAGGCAGTCTTATTGGAACAGTTGATTCCGTTAATATAGGTTCCCTCAAAGAATCTGTCTGCATAATAGTAACTCACTGCTCCATAAGCGCATCCTGCTGTCACCGCAAGAATAGCTGCCACAATTCCCGTAACTTTAAGTCCCTTATGCTTCTTCCTGGGAACAGGGATGATCTTCTCGTCCAGTTCCTCATCAGTAATAGGAACATAGGAAATCTTCGTCGGACGGGCAGATCTGGCTGCCGGCTTCGGAGACGGTCTGGCAGATTTCTTAGAAGTCTGCTTCTCAGGCTGGTTAGGTGCTGCCGCACCGGCAGAGTCTTTTCTTCGGTGCTTTCTGCCTTTATTTGAATGGGGCGGAATAATTTCCACCTGAAGCTCTTTTTCAGATGTTTCCGGTTCATCTGCAGATTCAGCGTCCTCTGAATCTTCGCTCTCTGAATCTTCTTCCTCTGAATTCTCTTCTTCAGATTCTGTCTCTTCCTCGTCCCAGAAGTCCTCTTCTTCCGTGCTCAGCTCTGCCTCATCCTGGTCGTACTCTTCTTCCTCTGGATACTCCTCTTCAGAATCCTGCTCAGCCAGTTCTTCTGCATCGGAATCGTCTTCACCTTCCCAGGAATCAAAATCGCTCTCCTGGTCATCTTCATCATAAAAGTCTGCGCCGTGGAATTCCTCGTCCAGATCTGCTTCAAGACCTGCCATAGCCGAATCTATTTTATCTTCAAAGTCTCCCGGGCTTCCCTGAGTATGCTTGTTGTCCTTACTCATGTATAAAACTCTCCTCTGATAAAAACACTGTTTGAACAAAGCTTCTCCATCTAATGGCGAAACCCTGTTTCATTATAACATATATTTTCCATTTTGTATCTTAAAATGTATATTTCCTTCAAAAGAATCCCTTTAATGTTAATTGCAATTCAAACTTCCACCCTAAGAGCTTATCCGTGAAAGTTAATTCTTCCGAAAGAATATGTGGAAGTTACCCTTTCAAACTGGAAACTCGGATTGCAATCGACCTTTTTTCAGCCTTAACAGTCTATAACAGATTCATTTTATTAAATCACGTTTACGGATTTGTAATCCTGGCTTTCACTGCAGACATAATTTTCTCTTCATATCCTTCATCACATAGAAGTAAAGTACAATAAGAAGGACTGTTGCTACAATCCATGCAAATGGACTGGCCATGCATGCCATTGTATAACTCCTGGCATCTGCTGCAACAACTGCCATCACACCTCTTCCAATAAGCTCTGCCACGCCTGAGAGCATAGGAAGAAGCCCATATCCCATTCCCTGAAAGCCATTACGGTAACAATTGACCACATAAAGGGGAATCATAAACATTCCAACACAGCGAAGATATGTATCCACCATAGGGATCACCGCCTCTGCATTATCAGAGATAAACAGATAAGAAAAGCTTTTTCCCACAAAAAACAGGACAAATCCTACAACAACAGCATATGCACAGCCGATCACATCTGCACACCGGAACCCCTGACGCACACGGTCCAGCTTACGCGCACCAACATTCTGTGCACTATATGTAGACATTGTAGTTCCTATAGCTACAAATGCCTGGGTAAAGATATTATCAATCTTAGAGCCTGCTGTAAAGGCCGCAACTGCATAAGAGCCAAGTATATTCAAAGAACTCTGTACCATCATGCCTCCAATGGCTGTAATGGAATACTGCAGTCCCATGGGAATTCCCACACTGATCTGTTTTACGGCAATATCACGGTTAAAATACCAGTCTTCTTTTTTCATCTTTAGTTCCGGCACGGCCTTCCACATATAAATCAGGCAAAGAACTCCTGACACTCCCTGTGAAATAACGGTAGCCCAGGCAGCTCCCGGCGCTCCCCAGTGAAAAAAGATAATAAATACAAGGTCAAGTACAATATTCAGTCCTGCCGCCAGAATCAAAAAGTAAAGAGGCGTTTTGCTGTTTCCCAGTGCCCTTAAGATACTGGACACCAGATTATACAATACCTGGGTAAAAATTCCGGCACAGATGATCATAATATAACCATATGCACCATCAAAAATATCTTCAGGTGTATGCATGAATACAAGAAGCCTGTGCATTCCCAACATGCTTACTGCAGTCATAACAACTGCGATCACAGCAGAAAGAATTGCTGCATTACCAACCGTCTTACGCATCTCATCCATTCTTCCTGCTCCGAACTTCTGAGAGGTAAGAACTGTAACTCCTGTTGTAACCCCCATCAGGAATCCAATAATAAGGAACGTAATGGTTCCAGTAGCGCCTACCGCTGCCAGCCCCTTGGTTCCAACAAACTTTCCAACAATAACTGCATCTGCCATACTGTACAGCTGTTGAAAAACATTTCCCAGAAATACAGGAATAGTAAAATTCAACAGCATTTTCATGGGCTTTCCCACAGTCATATCTGTCTGCATATTCAGTTTTCCTCCATAAGAAAAAATATCGTTTGAGAGGGATTATAGGCGATATTTTTTCTACTTTCAAGCCCCTTTTTTTATTATTTTGCAACTATTCAGCAGGTGCTGTTCCCCGAGGTGTTTATTTGTGAACGCAGTCCATAGGATTGTATTATTTTAAGCGCTTGACAAAAACCATTTTCTGCCATACTATAAGAACCACATAACGAAATGTTAACGTGTGAAAGACATCTGTCTTTTTTGTGCTTACGTTTATATCTGCTGCCAAACTATGAACGGGAACCACGAGCAAACGGCAGCACTACTATTTTTAAGAAAGGAGTTCCCCATGGGAGAAAAAGTTTTAAACGCAGCCCTGCTTGGGCTTGGAACAGTTGGAACCGGTGTTTACAAGGTTCTGAAGAACCAGGAAGAAGAAATGACAGCCAAGATCGGCTGCAAGGTTAAAATACGCAAAATACTTGTCCGCAACCTGGAAAAGGCAGCCGGCAAGGTAGATGATCCGGCTGTCCTTACCAATAGCTGGGAGGATATTAAAGCAGATCCTTCCATTGACATTATAATCGAACTGATCGGAGGAATCGAACCTGCCAGAACCTATATTCTGGATGCTCTTCACGCAGGCAAACACGTAGTAACAGCAAACAAAGATCTGATTGCCGTCCACGGAAAAGAACTTATGGACACAGCCAGGGCTTCCCATGTGGATTTTCTCTTTGAAGCAGCTGTAGCAGGCGGAATCCCTATTATCCGTCCTTTGAAGCAGTGCCTGGCAGGCAACCACATGAGCGAGGTTATGGGGATTGTAAACGGTACTACCAACTTTATCCTCACAAAAATGTCCCAGGAGAATATGGAATTTAAAGATGCCCTGGCACTTGCCACAGAGCTTGGCTATGCAGAAGCGGATCCTACTGCAGATATTGATGGCCTTGATGCAGGACGCAAGGTGGCTATTCTCGCCAGCGTTGCATTTAATTCCAGAGTGGTATTTGATGATGTTTATATCGAGGGAATCACAAAAATTTCTGCCAAGGACATCCGCTATGCAAAAGAGATGGGCTGTGCCATCAAGCTTCTTGGTGTTGCCCGCAATACTGAGTCCGGTGTAGAAGCTTACGTCTGCCCGATGCTGATTCCAAATGATCATCCTCTTGCAACCGTTAATGATTCCTATAATGCGGTCTTTGTCCATGGAGATGCTGTAGAGGATGCCATGTTCTTCGGACGGGGTGCAGGCGAGCTTCCTACTGCAAGTGCTGTAGTTGGAGATATTTTTGATATTGTGCGCAATATGGAAGCAGGCTGCTGCGGCCGTATCGGATGTACCTGCTATAAACAGCTTCCTGTGAAAAAAATGGAAGATACCTACAACCGTTACTTCCTTCGCCTTCATGTAGAAGACCGCTGCGGTGTACTTGCTGAAATGACAGAGGTTTTCGCCAAATATCACGTAAGCATTGCCCAGATCATCCAGAAGGACAGCCAGAACCAGGACGACCATCTTGCAGAGGTTGTTGTGATCACTTCCAAGGTTCGTGAGGGTGACTTCAAGACAGCGGTACAGGAGCTTTCCAATAAGTCTTCGGTAAAGCGTATTTCAAAGACTATCCGAGTTTATAGGAAGTAATTAGAAAAATCAAAATTATATTGTACATATGTTTATCTTAAGCATACAGTCAAAGGCACGATTCGTTCGTGCCTTTTTTATGTAATAAGCTGTTATATAAAAAGCCTGCCAAGGCAGAATTCTTTCTCATCAGAACTCCCATAGTAAATACTGCTAAAAATAGTTTCCAGAAATAAAAAAAATTGTGATTGAAAAATCCCAGATTTTTGATACTATATATAAGGAACAACAAAAGGGAAATTTTATCATATAAAGGAGCACATTATGAGCAAAAAACCAACGGTTTTAATGATTCTTGACGGATATGGCCTGAATGAAAGACATGACGCAAACGCTGTATACGAAGCGAACACACCTGTCATGGACAAGCTGATGGCTGAATATCCTTTTGTAAAAGGTAATGCAAGCGGACTGGCTGTAGGTCTTCCGGACGGTCAGATGGGTAACTCCGAGGTTGGTCATATGAATATGGGTGCAGGCCGTATCGTATACCAGGAGCTTACCAGAATCACCAAAGAGATTCAGGACGGAGACTTCTTCAAAAATGAAGCACTTCTTGCAGCTATGAAGAATGCCAAAGAAAATGATTCCGCGATCCACTTCATGGGTCTTCTTTCTGATGGTGGTGTTCACAGCCACATTACTCACCTTTTTGGTCTTCTTGAAATGGCTAAGAAAGAGGGACTTAAGAAAGTTTATGTACACTGCTTCCTGGACGGCCGTGACACCCCTCCGGCTTCCGGAAAAGGATATATCCAGCAGCTCCAGGCGAAGATGGATGAGCTTGGCGTAGGTGAGATTGGTGTTGTTTCCGGACGTTATTACGCAATGGACCGTGACAACCGCTGGGATCGTGTTGAGCTTGCTTACAACGCACTTACCAAGGGCGAGGGTGTTAAGGGAACCGACGCAGCTGAGGCTGTACAGGCATCCTATGACGACGGCAAGACAGACGAATTCGTTCTTCCAACAGTCATTGAGAAAGATGGAAAACCAGTTGCCGTTGTTTCTGATAAAGATTCTGTTGTATTTTTCAACTTCCGTCCTGACCGTGCACGTGAGATCACAAGAGCATTCTGCGATGACGAATTTACAGGTTTCGCAAGAGAGAAACGCCTTGACCTCACATATGTATGCTTCACAGATTACGATGACACCATCGGAAATAAGCTGGTTGCATTCCACAAGGTTCAGCTTCACAACACATTCGGCGAGTACCTTGCAGCTCACAACATGACTCAGGCACGTATCGCTGAGACAGAGAAATATGCTCACGTAACCTTCTTCTTCAACGGTGGCGTTGAGGAGCCAAACAAAGGCGAGGACAGAATCCTTGTGAAGTCCCCGAAGGTTCCGACTTACGACCTGCAGCCAGAGATGAGCGCTCCGGAAGTATGCGAGAAGCTTGTTGCAGCAATCAAATCTGAGAAATATGATGTGATCATCATCAACTTCGCCAACCCGGATATGGTTGGTCATACAGGTGTTGAAGCTGCAGCTATCAAAGCTGTTGAGGCTGTTGATGAGTGCGTAGGAAAGGCTGTAGAGGCTCTGAAGGAGGTTGACGGACAGATGTTCATCTGTGCTGACCACGGTAACGCAGAGCAGCTTGTAGACTATGAGACAGGCGAGCCATATACTGCTCATACCACCAATCCGGTACCGTTCATTCTGGTTAATGCAGACCCGAAATATACTCTTCGTGAGAACGGCTGCCTGGCAGACATCATCCCGACTCTGATCCAGCTTATGGGCATGGAGCAGCCAGCTGAGATGACTGGTAAATCACTTCTGGTGGAGAAATAATCCGCTTATACAGCTCTGTTGCTTTAAAGGGTGCTGGCTTAAATGCCAGCGCCTTTTTTATTATGTCCTTTTTTATTATGGCACAAAAAGAACAGCTCTGACAGATTTTCCATCCATCACAGCTGTTCTATTATTCCTGATACCTATTGTCGCCAGCTCTTTCTGAATTATTGTTTCCCTTATACAACAACACGATCTAAATCGTACTTCCACTGTTTACTACTTCTTATATAAAAACTACTTCTCACTGAGCTCCTTCAAAAGCTTCTGAAGATGGCGGATATAATGAAACCCTGCACACAGAGTTACCGAAATAATAACAGACAACAGTGCAGCCATGACCACATATACCACAGCGCCAGATTTCGCCCCTGCTACCATACAGTAAAACAGACACGAAGACAATGCAGCTGCAAATACAGTGGAACCTGCTATTTTTAATCCTTTTCGCATATCTTAGTCCTCCCAGATAGGGTGACTATAATCACCCTGTTATGTTTTTCATTTTAAACCCATAATAGAGATATGGCAAGAACAAAATGGACAGGAATTTGAGTGATGATAAAATACGACAGATTCTGGGAGACATTGAAAAAACGCCATATTTCACAGTACTATCTCATTAATGAGTGTGGAATCGAAAAAAGGTTATTGCGCAGACTTCGGGACAATGAAAATGTAGAAATCTTTTCATTAGACCGAATATGCACTGTTCTTAACTGTGATCTGGATGATATAGTAGAATACGTACCCAATAACCCTGATATCATTGAGGATGCGAAAACAGCCCAAAAAGAGGCAGCCGCATCACATCCTGTTCACACTCCATCGAAATAACTGGTGCTTCAGACTCCCACAGTATAAACCATACATAAACTATACGTGTCTCAGCTCTGATAAACACGTTTTTTTGAAAAAGAATAAAAATACTTACATTTTTATTTTTTTGCACGGATGCCTAATTCTTTGTTTCGGCTGAGTGGATAGAGTCTGGAATTATTTTTAGAGCATTTTGTTCTTTTTTTTATATTGTTTTTTAATTAATCCAGGGTATTAATTTTTCCATAAAGAACCCTGCTGCATAAAAAACACCGCCAGGTGACTTTCGCATTTTATCTGCGAATTTTCATCTGACGGTGTTTTTATCTTAAAAATTATTTATTCAACCTCTTCCGGCTCCATACTCAGCTTATGCTCCACTTCTGTGCCAATATCATACTTCTGTCTGTATTCCTTAAAATAAGTGTAATATTCCAGACTGTCTGTAGGATAAATTCTGGAGTTGTGAATGTGGATATCGGTTGTCTCTTCCCCACTTTTCATAAGTGCTGTCATAGCACTTGCACAGTGGGAAGCAATACGTCCAAAGCTGTTCAGAATATCGCTGAACACAGTTCCCTCTTCCAGTCCGCATTTGCCCTGGCTGAGGCGCTCTGCATGGCGCATCTTCAGTTCATCACAAAGTCTGGTGATTACCACGCCAAGTGGTGCAACACGCTGTGCGGCTTCTCTGTCATCGTTCATAAATGCATTGCAGGTCACATTGATTTCCTCACGGACTGCATCCATAACTACATTCAGCTCATCCCATGCTGTCTGAGAGAAATTCGTGTGGTTGTCATGCATTTCGTTGGACATATGTGCGATGTAGGAAGCGTGATCGCCAATTCTCTCAAAGTCATTGATAGTGTGCAGATAAAGGGAGGTCTGGCGCGTCTGGGCGGTGTTCATCTCACGTTTAGTGAGCTGGATCAGATACTCTCCAAGACGGCTCTCATATTTGTCGATCAGGTCTTCCTTACGCTGTACCTTGTCATATTTATCCTGCTGATAATCATTCAGAAGGTTCATAGCTCTGTTTACATTCTTACGAAGCTTCTTGGCCATACCATTCATAGCACGATGACACTGTCCGATTGCAAGTGCAGGATAATTTAACAGACGCTCTTCCAGAAGATCGAAGTCTGCCTCGTCCTCCAGCTCCTCTGCGCTGTCCTTAACCAGATAGCAAACCAGTTTCTCCAGCTTGGAAATAAACGGGAAAAGCACCACAACGGTAGCCACACGGAAAATGGTGTTCAAAAATGCGATGGATACCGGAGTCATGATCATATCCAAAAATCCAAAATGAATGAACGCATTCAAGGTATAGAATACAATGGACCACAAGATCAGACCGAATAAGTCATTCAGCAAATATACAAGAGCTGTTCTCTTACCGTTCTTATTCGCTCCAACTGCAGAGATCAGTACCGGACATGCAGCACCAACACCGATACCAAGAACAATTGGAAATGCACTTGCAAAGGTGAGGATTCCGGTTACGGAAAGAGCCTGCAGCACACCAACTGTTGCAGATGCACTCTGAAGCACTGCGGTAAATGCAATACCTACCAGGATACCTGCAATTGGATTGGAAAACATTGTCAGCATATCAATGAATACAGGACTTTCACGAAGAGGAGAAACTGCTCCACTCATCATCTGCATACCATTCATCAAAATGGCAAAACCCAGCATAATGTTTCCAATATTTCGGTATACAGATCTCTTACAGACCATACGAAGCATGATACCGATTACAGCAACTACTGCTGAAATAGTGGCTGTAGAAAGAATACTTGCAATTCCACCGGAGCCCTGGATATAAGACAGACACAGAATCCATCCTGTAATACTGGTTCCGATATTTGCGCCCATGATAATACCAATTGCCTGTTTCAGCTTCATCATACCGGAGTTTACAAAACCGATTACCATAACGGTAGTGGCGGATGATGACTGGATTACACTGGTAACACCTGTTCCAAGTGCTACTCCCTTCAGCGGGGTATTGGTCATTTTGTAAAGGAATGCTTCCAGCTTATTACCAGCAACGGATTTCAGTCCGTCTCCCATCAGCGACATTCCAAAAAGGAAAAATGATACTCCGCACAGCAAAGATAAAACCATTGAAAAAATTGCCATGTTCTAATCCTCTGTTGTCGTTTCCCTCTGCCAATTCTGCAGAGGCGACCTTTCTTTTCAAAGTATTTTCTTTTGTTAACGTGGATTTTTCTCAATTTTTACATATCCTTAATCATTATGCCATAATCATAGGCTGATTACAATATTTGATTAATTTCAAATTGTAATTTTTTGCGGTTCAAAATTTCCATTTTTCTGTATAATCTGACGAAATATATGGTAATTTTTATTTCTATTCAGCTTACTGACGATAAGTAGATACCATTATGCAAGAATCTTACACACAACCGGCATCTCTCTTATCAGTGACATCACTATATATGAAATTCCCATCTTCTGATTACCATGTAATTTAAGCGTTTAATTGCTTTTTATCTGGATTAATATGTCTGATCTGCCAGATAATGCATTTAATTGATACTGGAACTGCAACAAGACAGGCAATAGCACCAAATAGCATAATCGCAACATCCTGAAAGAGGAATCTGGAATTGAGAATGATTTCCAGACTATATTTTTGTGTCTGCACATAGGAAAACAATAAAATACTCCCTCCAAGATATGCAAAAAGCAACGTGTTTACTGTTGTGCCTATAATTTCTTTTCCCACCTGATACCCTGTTGAAGTAAGTTCTTTCTCTACCAGACTGTTTTTATGAGTCCAGACTTCATACACAGATGACGTCACAGACAGTGCAGTATCAATGACAGCTCCCAGAGTGCTGAAAACACTTACAAAAACAGCCACATGAAGCATATTAATACTGATATCTGTGTTGTAATAGTACATAAAATCCTCTTCTGAAATCTGAAGTTCATTTAAGCCATAACTTCCTGTTCTCCACGTAATAGCAAAAATCGGAATAAACAGAATCAGCATTACAAACAGTGTAGCCAGAAAGGCAGCTCGCGTTTTGACATTATTTCCATTCTGATAAAACAGAGAATTATAACAGACACCTGCTCCTGCCGCCAGTATCAGAAGCAGTGCGGGAAAACCAGCTGACATCAATATAACCGAAAAAAACAGAATAATAATATTACCTGCCAGTGCCATGATTGAAACAGCTCCACGTTCTCCTCCAATTGTAATCATCAAAAAAAACAGCACTAATGTAAGAAAAAGAATCATTATTTTCCACTCCTTTTCAGTGATGGTATTTTCATAATAATCGAAGCAATTAAAACAGATACTGGTATTGCCAACACTATTCCAATACTTTCTATCAGAAAGCGACAGATATCATATGGAATGTGATATCTTACAAGCGTTATAAATCTGATCTCATTATTCATTTTAAGAATAAACATTGGAATCATGCCACTTACAAGAACAAATAGCAGTACATTTATCATGGTTCCCATAATATCATATCCGATTTCCCTTCCCGAATGTATCAGCTTTCTTATAGAAACTGATGGATTTTTGCGAACAATTTCACCAGTTGCTGCACTTATAGTGACTGTTACATCCATAATCGCTCCAAGCCCTGTCAGCATAATATCTGTCCAGAATATGTCGGCTGAATTACTCATGCTTCCAAGGTATTCCAGATTAGAATAATCTAAATCTCCATACCTGTGAATAGAAAAATCAAACAGCATCATAATCAGGAAAAGAACACATAAAGTCGAAAGAACAGCAGCCCATGTTTTCCTGTGAATTCCATTCAGACAGATCAATGTAGTCAACGAAAAAAGAAGTGCAATTACATTACATATTCTCAGAATATTCTTTCCATCTCCCAACAGTTGAAATCCGTACGCAAAAATCAATGTATTCAGTATCACTGATACGATCTACGATCGTATAACCCCCCTGTTTTCTCGTAATATAGATCAGAAGAATAATCAGACCACCCACCAGTACGACCAGATAGATGTCACGTTTTACAGAACGTATAGTTTTTCCAGGTCTGTCTTTTGACCCATTCAGAAGTACCGTATCTCCTTTATGGTATTTCTGCGTCTGAACCTGTGAAGAAGTGTATTCGTTAGAAAGTGTAATTTCTTTACCTTTATATGCACCGTTCAATATCCGGGCTGTAATTTTCTGAGTATAATAGTGTTCTTCTGCACCTCTGGTTCCTTCTCTGCTCATGGTTTCCATTTCTGATACAGAACATATTTTTGCCAGAGGAGTGTGATAGAATCTGGCATTAAAACAGGTAAATATAACACAGATAATATAAATGCCAGCTAAAAGATATTTTTTATGAGATAGACAAAATTTCATTGAATTTATTTTCTCCTTCCAGATTAATATTTCTGCCAATATCGCATTGTACGCTTTTATTCGATGTTGGTCAATGTAAATTGCAGATTATTTGCAAATATTGTTGGCATTTTGATACTGTTCACTGGTAACGTTCCGCGAGGTGTTTTTTGTGAACAAAGGTCACAGAAAACCCGAGAGTTGCAGCGCGAAATCATGCAAAGCATGATTTCTGTGCATCGCGAAGCGCGTTACTGTGAACGGAGTGAACAGTAACGGCATTTTTTTCTGTCCCGCGCCAGCATCTATAATACAAATAGTTTGCATTTACACAAAATTATTTTCTATTTCCGGAGTTAATAAATGATAGATAAAAGGCCCCAAAGCTCTGTTTCAAACATTCTGATGGAGCAAAATATATACCTTATAAATAGTTTTCTTGAATCAAGCTATCTCTGTTTAATAAGCAGGATAAACATATTCCTCTTCTGACGGCTCTGCGTCTTCTATATCAGTGACAGTAATTTCCATCCCTTTATGTTTGTCATAGTGATATGTACCTGTTACATTTATCCATGCATCCTGCGTCAAATCAGAAGGCAGGTACCATATTGGTAACCTCAATCTTATCCCCTCCAACCTTTGTTGCAAAATCATACATAGGATAAAAGCTTGCCATAACATTTAGTTTTTTTCCAGAAGAAGTATCCTCAGTTTCTGCTGCATATGCCAGATTAAAAGAACCAATGCCAAGTGCTATTGTAGCTGCAAGTGCTGTTCTAGTTAATAATTTTTTTCTCATAATAAAATCCTTTCTGCACAAACCTGATGTGCCTGAAAATAAAATTTCAAAAGCATATTATCTCATCCGCTTAAAATAAATGCAAATCGTTTGCGTTTATTAAAATAACGCATAGAATATCAGCTGTCAATAATATTTGCAAATTATTTGCATTTTTGGAGCATAATTGACTTAGGAGAAATAAAAAGATACAATAGAAAAAAGCACATATGAAAGGAATAAAGAAAATGGCTGAGCGAAAACCCTATACTACAAAAACACGACAGATTATTCTGGAGTATTTGAAGTCCCAGAAGGCTGTCACTGTCAGTGTGGCTGATATTGAAAAATATTTAAAAACTGAAGGAATTAAGGTAAACACAACAACTGTATACCGATATCTTGACAAGCTTTGCGCCGAGCATATTGTAATCAAATATCCGGATCTGAACAGTGATAAAGCTGTGTTTCAGTTTGCAGGAGAAGAAAAAAAATGCACAGAACACCTACATCTGAAATGCATCAGATGTGGCAAGGTTGTGCATCTTGACTGTGACTTTATGGATGAATTTAAAGAGCATTTGTATAAAGATCATGGCTTCCGGCTGCATTGCAGCGGAGATATGCTTCATGGCATCTGTCAGGACTGTGAAAACAAAAAAATTTCTTATCCACAGAGCTGACTGTCTTTTCCTGAGTGTATTGCCGGTTCTGCACATAGGAAAACCTTCTTTTTCACAGAAAAAATGGCACACAAGAGAATATTCGCCTCTGGTGCTGTCAGCGAAACATTCCATACATCCTCAGCACTCATAATCAGACGGCCATTTTCCTTTGTTTCAGCAGCACAACACGAGATGGAAAACCTGTCAATTTCTCTGGTCTGCCAGACAGTTTTTCCACTGAGTATCGCTGCCTTTTCTTCTATTGTCATCTTTTCAACCAATTTTTGCTGTTTCATAACTGTTTTCCATCCCACTTTCATCCTTATTCAGCATTCTTTCTTTTCTTATATTCTCTGATTACCA
Source organism: Blautia faecis (assembly GCF_027662325.1). Taxonomy (NCBI): domain Bacteria; kingdom Bacillati; phylum Bacillota; class Clostridia; order Lachnospirales; family Lachnospiraceae; genus Blautia; species Blautia faecis. Next base: position 33,777 of record NZ_JAQDKY010000028.1, read on the forward strand.
GTACTTCCATTCCTGCCATGAAAAGTGCTATTACAATGTCGATACCAATTCCTGCTTTTTTCCAATTTTCCATACCTGTTTTTTCGTGTTCTCCATCATAAGCCCAGCTGCTTACAACTGTATACATGACATTTTTGCAGGCATTTCTCATCTGAAGTACAGATGTTGGATGCTCTGGATTGGCTACATTGTTCTCTTCTCCATTGAATGTAGACAACATTACATCTACTCCATTCGCCAAAGCTGCATCTGCATTCATAAATCCATGACCATTGTTTCGGAAGAAGTCTGTAAGCGCCATTCCCCTGAATCCCCATTCATCTCTGAGAACTGTATTCATAAGGTTACTGCATTCTCCCGTCCATTTATCTCCAAGGAAACTCCAGGAAACCATAACCGCATTTGCTCCACCTTGTTTTACAGAAATCTCGAATGGTTTCAGATAAATTTCCCGGATTGCCTGCTCATTCGACCAGACACTTACCATTTTGGCATTACCTTCATACATAGCAAAATGTTTAATGTAAGAATAAACTCCGTATTTTCTTGCTCCTTCTACTGCTTTTGCTCCCATATTTCCTGAAAGAATTCCATCTTCTGAGAAATATTCATAGTTTCTTGCACCAAATGCGGTTCTATGAGTATTCATTCCTGGTGCATACCAGCCCTCTGCACCCATTTCCTGACTGATCTTGCCCATGCATTCACCCCAGGTTTGTGCAAGTTCCTTATTCCATGTGGAAGCAATCACAACTTCAATCGGAAATCCAATAGAACCAACCCCTGTAAAGTTGTTATTAATTGCTGCCGGTCCATCGAAATCAAGTGTAGCCACTTTTCCCACAGAATCCATGGCTGCTGTCTGATAACCAGCCATTGCAATCATATTTGCCATTTCATCAACAGAAAGCTGATCCAGAAGTTTTTCCCAACGAGGGTCGTCATAATCAGCATCTCGCATATCCTCTAATGTAAGTCCGTTATCTGCTCCCGTTGTCGGCATTACATCCTCATCATTAAGATATGTAGTCTTATCAAAATTACTGTTCAGATGATATTCAGAAGCATATGGCTCACCCAGCTCTGCAGATGCCGGTTCTGCTGTAGCCTCTTTATAATTTGCAAAATGATCTGCACGTGACAGATATGTCACATCGCCTTTTGCATCTTCAAATACATTTGTTGCTGCAGTATCATCTGATACTCTTTTATTTTCTTCCTCATATACTACATCAGTATCTGCAGTATAAGTTTTCTGATCCAGCACAGTGTGTGAATCGCTGTTGATAGAGATCACATAATCGCCTTTTTCAAGAACATACGCTTTTGCATTATTCTCATCATAAGAGGCCATATCTTCTATACTGAATGTAACTGTAACGGTCTGAGATTCTCCCGGCTGAAGCAGATCTGTTTTTGCAAACTCGATCAGATTTGCAGAAGATTTCTCAATTCCTCCATTTGTATATGGCGGTTTATAATACACTTCTACTACATCTTTTCCGGCAACATCTCCGGAGTTGGTTACTTCTACATCTACAGAAATCTGTCCGTCTTTTTCCTCCAGTTCACCCATTTTCTGTTCAAATTCTGTGTAACTCAGACCATATCCAAATGGATACTGTACAGTCTTGTCGTAATCAATCGCACCTTCCTGTGCAGCTGTTTCATAGTACTTGTATCCTACATAAATGCCTTCCACATAATTGGTAAATGCCGGAGCATACACCTGCGCAGTTCCTGCGTTCATTCCTTCAACAGCCATATCTGCCAGATTTGTATACTCTGTTTTTTCTGCATTATTCCACCACGGAGCAGTCGTCATATCATAAATAAATGTATCCGGTGTTTTTCCGGAAGGATTGACTTCACCTGAAAATACTTTACCAAGTGCATTAAATCCCACATTTCCCGTTCCTGGGCACCATACAACAGATTTAATCTGAGGATATTCATCTGCGAAACCAAGTTCAAACTGATTTGCTCCATTATAAATTACAATGACATTATCAAAGTTTGAGCAAACCATATCCACCATATCTCTCTCAGTTTGTGAAAGCTGTAAATAATGCTCTCCCTCAGGAAAATCATCATATTCATCAGAATTATTATCATATGCTGCTTTTCTTACATCCATAGGAATATCATTATGACCTTCACCTGCTTTTCTGGAAAGAACCACAACTGCCACATCAGAATACTCTTTCGCACTTTTAATAAGCTCATCACTGTAAGTATCTACAGGTGGCTCCGGTAATGTCCAGCTCTGTTTCTGGATAGACATTTCCGGATCATCTGCACCATAATTGTTATAAAAATCAACCAGTTTCTGGTTAATAGAAAATCCGGCATTTTCAAGTCCCTGATTCAGACTGACAATATCATACAGATCATTAATTCCACCGGAACCAGCTCCTCCGTAAGCCGGATTAATAGATTCCCAGCCAAAAATATTCAGTTTTTTTGTTTCATTTAAAGGAAGCAAGCTTTCATTCTTCAGAAGAACAATTCCGTCTTCCATAATTTCTTCTGCCACTTCCGCAGCTTCTTCATTTGTTTCATCGCTTAAAGTTCCATTTCCCGTTGCAAGTCCAATCAATGTAGCCATTGGTCCAAAACAGATCATATTCACGCAGACAACAACAGCAAGAACCATTGCGATCACAGCTTCTCCTCTTATCAGAAATCTTTTGTCCCTGGACATCCTGCGGCATGCAACCATAATTACGATTCCAATTACAAGTGCAGCAATAATACCGATAATATATGGTTTGCATAATTGTAATACCGCCAAAACATCTTCCATTTCAACACTGATCATTCTCTTTTTCCTCCTTTAACTCCCTCGTCTTTTTCAGGTATCCTTTTCTTCTTGTTTCATATAATCTAATATAACATCTCCAAGATACGCTACATCCTCAGCTGCAAATGCCATTGGAAAATTATCAGAGAAAAGAATTTGTGCAGAAGGTGGAAATTCCTCATCACCTGACCATAAAATAAAACATAATTTTAATTCACGAAAAACTTCAAATTCGTAGGATACATCTCCATACTTTTGGCGTATCCCTGCCAATTTTTCCATTAATCTTTCAAAAACATCTTGTCTATTTCCATATGTTTTCGCGAGCCTCATAATACAACGCCCATAAAACTGCCTATAATAAACCTCTCCCCAAGGAAGATCACGATAGGACAAAAAATTCCCCGTAGCTTTCATATAATCTCCCTCCGAAAAATATCGTAACATCAAGATTTTTGCATGAATATCATTACACAAAATCGCATCTTTATCTGATTTATCTATGCAATGAATTTCGAACTCTGGATAACTGATCGTGTATGTGTTCTGCATAAACTTTATTATAAATGACTTGCTATTATCATCAAATGGTATATCCAGCCGACTTGTAACACCCTCTGGATTTACATTCTGAAACTCCGCAAGGTAGTATTCATATGGTTTCATTTCCAGATTATGTTTTTCATAGTAATCCTGTAACATTCTAAATCTCCTTATTCTGTTAAATAGAAAGTAGGAATTCTGTTAAGTTTTCAATAGCATCTGGTTTTTCTGACAGTTCTTTCCCCATCAGCCCCTCTCCCATAATGCCAGGATCCGCACTAAGAGATACAGCGACTCGATTTGAATTCCATACAGTTTCATACATCATTTCCTGATTCTCTTTTGTTACTTTATTGAGAACGTAATAAAATGGTTTTCGAATACTTTCCGATAATTCCCCGATTTTTTTGGAAAGCTGTAGGGATTCATAGGATGGATCTATGATTATCAATATCAAATCTACACCGTTATCAATTCCACGTCCAAAGTGTTCAATACCAGCCTCCATATCCATTAGCGCAAATTGGTCTTCTGTAAGCCTGAGATTTTGGATAAATTGAGTCATAACAGTTCCCATAGCACAAGAACACCCTTCATTTGCTTGATGAATTTTTCCACTGGTCATCAGTTTTACACCGTCCTTCAGACTATAATAATCTTCCGGTATATCATCTATAGTCCAGGTTTTCTCAAAAAACTGATGAGTAAATTTTGATAACATCATATCATTTAAAACATTTTGCTTACCACCGAAATAGTCTGTAAAATCTCTGGGAAGCTTCATACCTAGCTGTCGGTGCAGACCATAATTAGATTCATCGGAATCAATTACCAAAATTTCTTTTCCTCGTCTGGCTAAAGCCTTAGCCAACAGACTGGTTACTGTACTTTTTCCACATCCACCTTTTCCACAAACTGCTATTTTCATCTCTATATTTACTCCTCTTCTTTTTTCTAAATAATAAGAATTACATATGACCATACTTCAAACTGTCTTACTCCACTTCCTCCAGTTCTGTTCCTTCTGAAAGAATATATCCGCAGTTATCGCATACTCCGTCCTCTGCTAGTATCCCGTCTTTCACAAAGGCTTCAATGCCTCCCTGTTCATGACAGCGTGGACAATCTAATTCCTGTATCTTTTTCTGATTTCTTACATCCTGGCAAGTGGAAAATTCAATTTTACCCATAGTGATTCCTCCATTTTCATTCCATATCAATTTGTCTTCGCAAAAAAGTTCCTACCATACGGGAAAAATTACTGATATTACGAATATAGGCAAAGTCTTTTCCATAAATTCTCTTTTCCACAGAGAGCTCTTCTTCATTCCCTACAAAAATACCAATTACGAAAATTCCCTGATTTCTGGCCCGACGCACCTCATATGCAGTATCTTTCACAGCTCCTTCTCCGTCATAGATCCTGGGCTGGCGGGTTCCTGGTCGTTGTATGCTCATATCACAGGGTTTTCCATCACTTAATACGATTAAAATCTTATTTTTTTCCGGTCGCTCCATGAGAGAGGAAGAGACTGTTTTCAGTGCAAGCCCGTCTCTGTTATTGGCATATGCCCGAAATTGAAAGATTCTTTCATTTGTTTCCCTTGGATCTTCATAATCCCGAAATCTCTGAAGTACTGTATATCCCCAGAAAGCACAGTATCCTGTCACCCGATGAGGAATTCCTGCCTGGCTTAATGCTTCACTGATAATATATCCCTGCGCCGCTACCTGAGCCTGTCTGCCAGCCTGGGAACCACTGGAATCAATCAGGACGTCTATTACAAACTCAGAATCTTCTGATCTCTTTTTTCTATTAAATAACTTGTCATCGTCTGTTCTTCCAATTTTCCATAACCTCTCAGGAACAAGCTGCCCTGCATCAGATCTGCTGACAAAATCATCCTTTCGGATTATAAACGCCCGTTTCAGTGACTCTGCCAACACAGAAATATTTCTTTTGATGATCCAGTGATTATTTCCATAATAGGCTTTATTTTTTTCAAACTGCAGCTGAGAAAAACGGTATTGATTATTTTTTATCACAGGGTTCTGTAAAATTCCATCTGTAAGATACAGGATACAGTTTTTGTGGATTCCTGTACAAAATTTCCGGTTGACTCTGGCCTGCTCCGATTCACTTAGATACGATTTTCCGTAATTCAGTTCCACATATTCCCGTATCCGTCGCACTGCCTGTGGATTTATATTCTCCGAGCTTTCCGGAACTTCTTCATTTTCCGGAGAGAAATAAAATCTTTTTTTCTTTTTGTTTCTGATATCCAGACTCATCATCTTTTTTTTGAGATTAGAAAGATATTTTTGAATGATGTCTTCCATCTGTTCATCCGTCATGCATTCCTGCCACGCGTCATTGGCCAATGCCATATCCGGTAAATTCAGAATTTTCTCCAGATTTCCATTTCTTTTTTCAAAAGAGGGATCCAGAACATGATTATAAATCTCCTCTATCACGTTTATGACATCTTCCGTATTTTCCGCATCCTTCAGAGAAAGAATTTTGTACAATGCAATCTCTGCCTGTGGATCCGTTCCCTCATCGTTTGTGTTCTCCAGAACATGCCTTATATACAGAAGCCTAATCCTGTGAATCAGGTCTGTTCCAGCTTTGTCTGATACCTGTTCTTTCTCGGCCTTTTCCAATTCTCTGAACGCTCGTTCTCTGATTTCCTTTGTTCCCAAACGTTCTCGAATGATAAAACGATTCACTGCAGCATCCATGCATAATCCAGCAAGAGGCAAAAGCATATCTTCTCCAGCAGAAAAATATAATTTTTTCATCAAATACATGCCAAGTTTCTTCTGATCAAAATATCGTGCAAAGGCACCCTGCTTCACTGCCTCATATAGAACCGTTTGTTTTGAATAAACATATTTTTCTGTGTCCGGTTCAAATTCTATATCATAATCACCACTGACTGTCCAAAAAAGATTTCTGATACGATTGCTGACCTCCAGACGATGTTCTTCCAGTTGTTCCGCCGGCCATCTGACATCCTCCATACAAGTTTACCCCCATATGTCTTTTCCGGTCCAGGAAGATGGGATTCTGGTAGAAACCACATCTTCTACGATCTCTTTTTCAAATACATCAAAACTTTTATTTATGATTCCCATCTGGATTGCATCAATTGGAGAAAGTCCGCTTCTTGTGGCTTTTACAGCAGAAACCAATCCTCTCAGGTCAAGAGATTTTGTTGAGATTTCTCCATGATAAGCTTTGATCTGCAAATCCAGAAACAGTCCTGCAAAAGCTTTCAGTGCACTTTTTTTCCCATCTGGAAAATGTTCTCTTAATACAAAAAGGACACTATCCTCATCCATTTCAGGCATATCAATTACCATAAACCTTGAAACCAATGCTTCATTTAGCTCTCTGGTACCTGCGTAACCATAATTCATCGTACCGATAAATCGTGTTGCCGGATGAAGTAAAATCCTGTTATATCCTGGAATATCGATTCTGCGCCGATGATCCAGTGTGGCATGCAGTACAGAAACCGCATCATTTTTTGCCATATTGATTTCGTCCAAGATTCCAAATCCTCCAAATTCCGCGCATTGATAGATGGGGCCTTTCCGAAGGCGAACCTCATTATTTATAAAGGTATCCGTTCCAATCAGATCGGCACTGTCTGTATTTACATGAAAAGAAATGTCGTATTCCGGTCTTCCGAATATCCATGCCAGTGTCTCACATAGTACATTTTTTCCTGTAGCTTTCGCACCGGAAAGTAACAGATTATCTCCCTGAAGAAGCGCTGCTGTTGACATTTCCAGAATCTTTTTCCCATAAAATAAGATATCCGGTTTTTCTACCCGTTCCTTTACCTGATCCTTTACCTCATAACGCATGTGAAAATCTCTCAGTTCTCCAATCAGTTCCTGCGCTATCTTCTGGTCTTCTAAATATTTTTCTATTTCTGTCCAATGACTTCTCATGAAGATTTTCCTTTCTTTGCAATTGGTTATATCAAATCAGATAATATTTCTGTTCACTCAATCTTCAAACTTTCAATCCTCCAACTCACAATCCTATCTTCTTTACAATTTCTCCCAGTGCACTTCTTACAGGAGAATCTTTCGGAAGCCGTATGATTGGTTTTCCAGCACAGTCATACTGATATACCTGGTCATCATGTGGTACAACCCCTAACAGTTCCAATCCCTGATTTCGGATTTCTTCCAGAGTTCCGGCATCCAGTTTTCCATCCGGAACACGATTCACGATTAATCCAGTTTTCTGTGGTTTAAAGTTTAACTCCTTCATCAGCTTTGCAATACGTCCGGCTGCCTGAACACCTCTTCTGGAACAGTCACTCACAAGAATGGCAACTTCCATCATTGGCAGGATTCCTCTGCTGATATGTTCCATACCTGCTTCGTTATCAACCACAATATATGGATAATGGCTTTGCAGTTTCTGAACCTGGGTCTGCACAAGACCATTTACAAAACAATAGCAGCCTTGTCCCTGGGTTCGTCCCATTACCATCAGATCATAATCGTCTTCTTCTGCAATCGCATCAGAAAGACGCATTTCCAGATATGCCTGTTTTGTCATACCGGAGGGAATCTGATATCGTGGGTCTACGCCTGCCCGCTCAATTTCTTCTCTCAGCTCCCCAAGTGTGATCTCCGGCTCAACACCGAGCACTTCGTTCAAATTTGCGTTTGCATCTGCATCCACCGCCAGGACCGGACGTTTTCCGCTTTCACATAAATACTGGATCAACAATCCACAAAGAGTTGTTTTTCCTACGCCACCTTTTCCTGATACTGCAATTACATGTCCCATGTTTTTCCTCCTAAAATTCTGAACAATCTGTTGACTTTTTCTTTAAACCTCATTATAGTTGTTACTATATAAATTACAATAATCAATCTGTGAGATTTGTATAGCTGCTCAACACATCAGAAAAATTGTTGAGGAATCATATGATCCCAAATAATACAGGAGTATATAATGTCAGAAAAAACGAGAAAACAAGATCGCCGTACCCGCTATACCAGACAAACCATAAAAGATACGTTCTTAGAATTGTTAAAGCAGAAAAGTTTTACGAAAATTACAGTTACTGAGATCTGCAAAAATGCTGAAATCAACCGTGGCACTTTTTATCTTCATTACTACGATATCCATGATGTATTAACAGATATTTTTGATGATATGACTCAGGATATGTTAACAACTGTAGATCATTTATTCTGTCTAAATCAAAAGAGCTGTTCCTATCCGTTCTGTCAGAAAATACAGATGGAATCACAATACAGGGCATTGTTTCTGGATGATGCAATTGCCCCTATTCTTCTGGAAAAATTAGCAGAAAATACAAAAGAAGGCTATGTGACCTGGCTTATGTCACACAGCCTCCTGACCTTTGAACAGGCAGAATCGGTTTTTTATTTTCAAATGAACGGCTGCCTTTCCATCAACAGACTGATGCTCCGCAATCACTGTAATGACTGGAAACAGATTCAGACAGTAATCGACAAATTTATCAAAGCCGGACTGGAAAGTTTTCTGATTCATGATCAGAGGGAAGAAAATGCTTCCGATAATTTTTGCAGCAAAATTTCTCCAACTGTTACCGCATCTTCTACACTTAGATAATGATCGGCATGATCCTGAAGAAATATTTTGCCAGATACAGGAAATTCTTCATCTGCAAACCATATCTTTAAAGTTACCGGATATCTTGGCAGAACTGGAAAAACAGCACACAAATCCGCCTTTGTCTCTGTAAATTCTGCACCCAGGTTTTTACATGCTTTCTGAATTTTCTCAGGATCTTTATCCCGCAAAAGCTTTTCCAGTTTCTGCTCTGCGGTCCGGTCAAACTTGGTTCCTCGAATCAATCCATCTTTCAGGTTACCAAAAGTAATGAGCTTCTGTGAACCTTCTGTTCCATCGGCCATATCCAGATAATGCAGCAATGTCAGATAATGCCATTCGTCCATGTCTGAGTTAATACGAAACTCAGGGAGTTGAATTTCAATCTTTTCGTAAAAGCTCTGTACTTCAAGCACATTTCGGCTGCTTTGAAAAACAGCCCCACTTTTTGCAGCAAGATCCTCTCCGGAGCGATTTTGCAGCCGTTTTACTGCTGCCTGCAACATTTCCTGAAATGCACGATTTTCTGTTTGATTTTTGTATTCCATAAGCTCTCCTTTGTGAATGTTTTATCGCATCATATAATAATCAATGTTTATGCAAGGATTTGGGTGGTTTCATAAATCTGGCTTTGTCCGGATTCTCTTTCATCCATTCCCGGGCAAAATCCATTACCTCAGTCATAGTTTCATAATCTTTTCCACAAAAACAGCAACTTGGGCATGTTGGACATGGCCATCCCTTATTTTTGAATCTGCATGCGTCTAAATGTCGGTATGCTCTTAATAAATTTGCTTCATATTCTTCTTTAGACTGTGAAGCTTCCCTGTTTTCACGATAATAAAGGTAATACATTTTTTTAGTCATATGTTTTTTGATTCTGGTATATAAATTTCCTTTTAATTTGTCCACAATCAGCATATTATACAATCCTCCGTAAGTTTTATTACTATGTTGACTTTTCCTTTAAATTTCATTATAGTTGTAATTATATTATTTACAATCATCAAAATAAAAAATATGTACAGTTTCTCAACACATTAAAAAGAGCTGTTGAGAACTTGGGATGTTTTCGACAAACCAGAAATATTTTCGCCTCAAAAACGTGAAACCAAAATCATTATATCATACTACAAGGAGTTTCTTATCATGAAATACTCAACGAAATTAAGCGATACTGTCCATGTAATGGTTCTGATTGCTATCAACCAGGAAAACTCACTCTCCAGTGCCTCAATTGCAGAAAGTATCCATACAAATCCCGGCTTTGTACGCCAGCTCATGTTAAAACTAAAAAAGGCCGAACTTATGACCAGTGTAGCCGGACATGCCCGTCCTTCTCTTTCAAAACCAGCAGACCAGATTACGTTGCTGGATATTTATAAAGCAGTGGAGGGCGAGAAACCGCTACTTCATTTAGATACTCATACCAACCCTGATTGTGGCGTTGGCATTAATATTCAGTTGTCCTTGCAGGGATTCTATAATGAAATTCAAAAAAACACTGAAGAAAAGATGAATACAATTACTTTACAGGATATCATAAATACTTATTATCAGCGAACATCCATGCAAAATGATTTACAAAATATTATATAGCAGGAGAAACGAGAATGGACTTCCAGATATGGATTATCTTCTAAATGATGAAGAATCTGATAACGATTTGGCGAGTAAAATTTTATATTTTCTAATCCAGGGATTTTCTTGTTATCATGCCCGCCTCCGTGCGGGCATTTTTAAATTCAGCAGCGCACCACAGGCGGTCTTTCCTGTGCAGAAAAAAAGAAGCGCTCCTACAGGCGCTTCTTCTTACCATATTAGGACTTCGATCAAAAGTTAGTGGGCCACAAAGTGGGCCATTTTTCAAAAAATCACATGAATTTATATAGAGTTTTATCCAAGTCGGAAATCCGCTAAATGCTCTAGCTATCAGCATTTAAAGGCATTTAACAACTTATATGGACATTTATGAAATCGGCCTCGTAATAACGATACCTAATTTCATTATTTCTGCTTATTTGAATGACAGTGATTTTTCCTTCCAAAAGTGATACCAAAAGGTGATAGTAGGTAAATTATAAAACGCCCCTACCCACAATTCAATTGGTAATATTTACCAATCATCCTTGTGTTTAGGGGCGTTTAATTACTTCTCGCTTGGACACATTAGCTAAAAAATAGCTATTATTTTATTATTTGTTATAGTTTACGATGTCGCATAAACAGTGCGTAAACCCATTGATTTTGCTAATGTTACGCACATCTTTTTTCAAAAGTGATACCACAACGTGATACTTCAAACAGTTCCTAACACATCAAAACATCATATGTAAACTTCCTTACCTACCATGTTTTTCACAAATTCTTCCTGGGCTTTCTGAGACACATAGTATTCTTTCCCAATTTTATTTCCGTATCCCATCTGGAACATCAACTTTAGGATTCTTAACGCCTTATCGCTCTCGCAATGATAAATGTCCATAATCTCTTTCTTGCCAATCATCTTAGGGAACTGCTCTCTAAGGGATTTAACACAGGACTCTATTACTGCATCCTTATCTATACACACAGCCATCAACTGTTCTTTAGTTAAGATAGCATAGTTCTGCCCATCATTCAAGCTAACTATTGACTTTTTTACTGCTTGATTACCGGATCGGTCTGATTCTTGTTTCGCAGTTGAAATTTCTTCACATTCGTGAGAAATATCTTTACCATACGATGTGATTGTAAATAGTCCCATATCGTCATCTGTCGCATAGTTTTCAAAATCATTCCGTAACGCCAACTCGCTCAGTCCATAGTTCATGTCTTGTCCTCCTCGTATTTTTCTCATCATTTTATGATTCTCCTTTCTGCGCTTTTATCATCGCAACTTAATTGAAATGATTCTTTTCAAACTGTGATCATCGTTCTTGAAGCACTGCATTTCATAAAAATGATATATCACAGTTTATGCAGACATTACGTCCATAGCGCGTGTGCCACTTGTGCCACTGTGCCACCCCTAATCCAACAGGCGAATTCCGGTTAATCTTCTCACTGGATTTTTGAATTGTTCGTTGCCATAATTGCGACTACGAACGCTTTTCACGCGACCTTGGCTATTAAAGATTATCTGCTCGTCAAGATTTTTTTCAAAAGCCGTTTTTTGAAGCAAAATATAGTTTCCTCTTACAGAAGCTGTTTTGTATTTCACCCAAAAGTAATTCTTATATGCTTCATACAATTCTTTTTTGCTTGTATAATCATTTTCATCACCAGTAACCTCGATACGCTCTTCGCAAAATTCCGTAAAGAATGAATTGCAAGTAGTCCAGTCATACTTCAATTGCCTTGACAGATTAGACTCCTTGATTACAATACTTCCATCCTGAGTAACAACCTCTTTCATACGGCGTAGTATCTTCGTCACAATCTTATCCTTTTCACTTTGTAGCTTTTCTGGCAGATCTGCGCATTGATCTTCCTCTTTTGTTTCGCAGACAAAAGGTAAAACCAACATTCGATTTACCAGGCCTGCATCGTATTTTTCCGAAGCAAACCCGAAATTAGTTGCAAAAACGAACTTGAATCTGGCAATAATTTCTTTGGCTGATTTATATTTTGCCTCACCTGAAACTTTGCCATCTCCAGTCACACGCTTTATGACTCCCAGGGACTTTGAAGATAATACTTTCTCGTCAATATCAAGACATGATATTAGAAGTTTATCCTCACAGTCTCCCAAGGCAAACCTACCGCCCAGCTTGGAAGAATCTATTCTTGATATCCGTGAGCCATCAAAAAGGCTCTCAAAAAACTGTCCAAATAATACCGACTTTCCAGAATTTGAAGCATTCCCGGCAACCACAAATTTCTTGCATTTATTCGGCAATAGCAACATTCCCAGAGCATACTCAATCATACGAATAGACGCCTCGTCTCCACCTGTCGCATCCCTTAAAAGCTTGTCGAAATTTGGTGTACATAATTCCATATCCATTTTTTCTTTCAGATATTTAGCCTTTATTTGATAATAATATGGCTTCTCAGAAGTAAACTGCTTCTGAAATGTGCCTGTCATAACGTCATAAATTCCGTTTTCCAGAACCACCTGGCCATATATACTGCGAATATCCTTTTCACAGAATGTCTTGTAATACTTTCCGGATTTTTCGATATCCAATGGATTAGCTGTACACTCCCGGACAATGTAATCCGCAACGTTTTCTATGATTTTTTTGCAAGATTTTGTCGTAAGCTTAATTTCCTTTGGAAGTTCCGCATATATAAGATCACCAAGCTTTTTGTCATTCAACGGCTCATAGCATCTTCCATTGTAGATCCAAAGTGCCCAATCGGACGGATCAAGATGCCATATGCTATATTTGTCCAAAATTATCTTGGCAAACTCATAGCTGTTAAATTCTTCAGCGGAAATTTTTTTCTCTTTTGATGCCTTGGCAGCATCACCTGTAGCTTTCGCTACAGATGATGCTAATGATGATTCAATTCCAGAATTAGGGACTGAATTTTTCCTGAAGACAGGAACTATCATTGGGTTAGACTTTGTTTCCCTGATTTCAGCAGTTCCTGTAAATGTATTTGCGTTCTCTGCTTCTGCAACTCTCACACCCACATCTGAATCACTCATTTCCTCATAGCCCGCTTTTGATGCTTCGTCTACCTGTTCTTCCATCCGCATCATTGTTTCAGTTGCCGTGTCAGTTTTTTCGCGCTCGTAGTTCTCTTTTAAGGCTTGGCTCAGATCTGCTTCCATCTGCATCATTGCTTCACCTGCCGTGTCAGTTTCTTCGCACTCGTAGTTCTCTTTTCTAAAATAAGGATTCGTATCAAATACATTTTTATTCTTCTTATTCTTCTTTTTCTTCATTATCCTCTTTTACCTCCAATAAATTAACAGCAGCTCTGCCTATTTCCAGATTTGTTCCAAATACTTCCTTACACCCAAATGAAAGCATCTGTCTTACTAATCTATCATTTTTCTCAGACTCCGGCCAAATAAGTCCTATCTCTACTAATTTCATTTTATCTTGTTTTTTCTCAGTTCCCGCTAAAATTATGGCTCGCATATACCCTCCAGGCAAACACCATAAGAGAACTATGTTCTGTAAGTACTCTGATTCTTTATCTGCAATTTTAACAATACCACTGGACTTCTTTCGGTTTATCCCAATCCAATAATCTTCTTCCGGAGCACATTCATTACTATAAGTATTACATTTTTGCTCGTTATCGCAGACTAGCATATAGTAAAACTCAATAGGTTCCGGTTCGTCACCGAAGCTATAGTATGTGCTTTCATTCTTGTTGATTCTGATTACTTCCTTGTAATAAGGTCTGTTTTTCTTCATGTTTTTTTCTCCTTTTTTTGTTGTTTATTCAACAGTCATATCCACACCTCTAGTACCGCAAATCCATACTGAACGTATAATTTTCCATCAGCGACGTTGTCGTAGGTATCCGTAGCCACCGCTATCCCCTTACTTCTCCGCCTTGCTAATGAAGAAATCATTCTGCATCAATATAGCAGAAACTTAATTTTCACTGCACTGGTGTGATTACTGCTTTACGTTTTCAATTCTCTCACTTTATTGCAAAAAAATAAGGGTCAAAAAATCGCTCTTTTTATCTGGATTTTTCGTCCCTCATTTTTATCAAATTGATATTTGATTAACGTTTTCGTTATCTCGTTTTTTCGTTTTTCTTTTCTATCTTCTCGAATCCTTTCACCGTATGCGCAACATCCCTGAAATTTGCGATTTTACATTCATCTCCCACATATCCCAAATAAATCCCATTATTTTTCATAAGCTCCTTCTCACACCGTTCACAAATTTGCTTTCTGCATCTCTGAAGTTCTTCAACTATAATCTTATTAATTCTTATATAGCCATCCGCTCTTGCATACTCCCTTCCTGGTTCTATATACCTCTCGATTTCCCTATTTAACCTTTGACGCTCTCTGGCTACAACTGACATTGACGCGTAATATCTCTTTTCAAAACACTCATCTATATCAGATTCCGATAATGGACATTTTTTATCATGCGCCCAATCCAGTAATATGTTATAGACTTTTACAACAATACTTATTGGTATATCTTCAAATTTGCCTTTTCTCATATCCTTATTCCACTCTTGTGAGCAAGAATTCATCAATTCATTCATTTTTATCAGCATTCCTGCTTCAAATTTATATTTGCCTTTTTTCTTTAATTTGCCAAACTTATCCTTTCCTAAACAAGCCTCAAAAATCTTTTTAATTTTCTTATCTCTTTTTATACTATTACTTTCTTCATTATCATCTATAACACCTGTTTGTTGCCACATCTTAATTGTGTCATCAATACTTTTGTCTTCCGGTAGGTTTGCAACGGTGTACAAAGGGAACATAATAAAAAACTTAATAATGGACTGCCAATCTTACACAAAGTACCGCCCAAACGAGACTACGGGCGGTATTTTTGTATCATGGCGGAGAAAGGAGGAACTTCCCACGGGGGCTTGACTGAAAAGTTGAGCCCCTTTTTTCATGCCAAAAAACAGGAGGTAAATGCTTATGGCAGATGATAAAACCACAAAAACGCCGGAACAGCCGGTAACGGATAGCGGGCCGGGCAAGGAAACGCCTCCCGCTCCCCCAAAAGAGCCGGAGAAGGTTTCCGTTTCCCCGGAGCCGGAAAAAAAGACGGAACCAGAAGTAAAGAACCCACAGGTTTCTGTCTATAACTTCGCTGAAATTATGAAGGAAAAGAAAGCCGAGGAACGGGCGGCAACTCCCAGCGGGGAAAAGCCTGACCCGACAAAAGCGGAGAAACCGGAAAAGCAGCCGGAGGCTCCGAAGAAAGCGGAGGAAAAACCCAAAGAGCCGGAACAGCCGAAGCGCCGGGGCCGTCCCCCGAAAGCAGATAAGGACAAGGCCGCAACCCCGAAGCCCGAAGCTCCCGCACAGAAACCGGAAAATGCGGTCAAAAAGGAACCGGAGAAAAAAACGGCGCCAACGGTACAGGCCGCTCCCGCTCCGAAGGAACCCGAAAAACCGAAGGATGCACCACGCCGGGGCAAGGAACAGATCGTCTATATCAAGCTGAACGAGCTTCACGCCTTCAAGAACCATCCCTTTGAGGTTCGGGATGATGAAGAAATGCGGGCTATGGTGTCCAGCGTCAAGGACAAGGGCGTGACCCAGCCCGCTATCGTCCGTCCCCGTGAGGATGGCGGCTATGAGATCGTGTCCGGCCACCGCCGCCAGAAGGCCAGCGAGCTTGCCGGATATGCGGATATGCCCTGTATTGTTCGCAATCTGACGGACGATGAAGCCATCACGCAGATGGTCGAGGACAATCTCAACCAGCGTGAAGAAATCCTCCCCAGTGAGCGGGCCAAAGCCTTGAAAATGCAGCTTGAGGCCATCAAGCACCAGGGCTCCCGCACTTCGGGCCAGATTGACCCGAAGGACGCAGGAAAACGCTCCAACGAAATTGTAGCCGAGCGCAATAAGATGGCGGTCAAGCAGGTGCAGCGGTATATCCGGCTCAATGAGCTGGTTCCCGACCTGATGAAGCTGATGGATGAAAAAAAGCTGGGCTTTACTACGGCGGTGGAGCTTTCCTATATCGGCAAGAAGAACCAGAACTATATCGCCGTCGCCATTGACAGCCAGCAGTCCTCGCCTTCACAGGCGCAGGCAAAGCGTATGCGTGAGCTGGACGAAAAGAAGCTGCTCAACGGGGATGTGATCGACGGCATTATGATGGAGGACAAAAAGGAGGTAGACAAAGTGATTTTGACAGGTGCGGAACTGAGCAAGTATTTCGGCAAGGAAACTACGCCGAGGGAAATGAAGGACCAGATCATCAAGCTGCTGGACGACTGGAAGGGTCAGCAGAAGGAACATGAAAAGCCGGAGAAGAAAACCGAACAGGAAAAGTAAGCCCAAACTTCGGGTCAGCATGGCCCGAGGATTGCGGGGCTCTGCCCCGCGCCCCGAAGCTCTGGAGATATAAATGATTCCCCGTCGCCAGTTATTCCGTAGCATAGCCGGGAAAATCAGTCAAGGGCAGCGCCGCCGCAGGCGGTGCCAGAGGCACCCTTGACGGATTTCTCCCGGTTATGCTTTTTCCCGGTCAAGCGACGGGGATATAAATTCTCCAGAGCCGTTCCCCTTCCCGGGGGAAGGGGCGGAGGGGTTGGGCGAACTCTTGCTTTTCCCTAAACCAAAACAGAAATGGAGGCTCAACCAATGAAACGACCTTTAGCATACCTGACCGCCGCATGGAGCGGCGAGCCGGATGTTGATATGGAGCTGGCGGCCCACTACTGCCGTCTTGCTTATGAGGCGGGCTTTTCCCCGATCTGCCCGCTCTTGTATCTGCCGCTGTTTTTGAATGACAGCGTTCCCGAGGAACACAAGGCTGGGATTGATATGCGCCGGGATATGCTGCGGCGCTCCCACACCCTGATTGTCTGCGGCAGCGCTGTGGACGAGGATGTAAAAAATGATATTGCGGTTGCCGGGCGGCTGGGCATTGCGGCGACCACACTGGAAGGGGTGCTTGCCGTGAAGGGACACGGCACCCCGGGCCATGCCGGACATTAAGCTGGGAAGCCTTTTCGACGGGATTGGCGTGTTCCCTCTGGCTGCTTCCCGGTGCGGTATCCGTCCGGTATGGGCCAGTGAGATTGAAAAAGCGCCCATCTCTATAACCAAAAGGCACTTTCCCGACATGGTGCATTTGGGGGATATTACGAAGGTGGACGGCGGGAAAATCCCGCCGGTTCATGTAATTACCTTCGGTTCCCCCTGTCAGAACCTTTCTCTGATCGGCAACCGCTCCGGCCTTGCCGGGGCAAAATCAAGCCTGTTCTATCAGGCGTTTCGTATCATACAGGAAATGAGGGATGCTACTGATAACCTATATCCAGCTATCGCTGTTTGGGAAAACGTCATGGGAGCGTTTTCTACAAATGACCGGATGGACTTTAGAGCCGTCTTATCCGCCTTCTCGGACACCGAAGTTCCAATGCCTCCTTCGGGAAGATGGGGAAACGCCGGAATGGTGCGAGGGGGAACGCCTGATGTGTGCTGGCGACTCATGGACGCCCAGTATTGGGCAGGCTCCCGAAGGCTGGCACGAAGGCAGCGGATTTTCGTCGTGGCGGATTTTGGAGGCAGACGTGCCGCAGACATACTATTTAAGCCCCGTCCAATGCTCCCACTTCCTCCGCCTTGCGGAGAGGGCGGGTGGGCCGCCGCCGAAGGAGATCGAACAGCTTCTTTTGAAACAGGGCGGCAGATACCAGTCATCCACCCCTTTCAGTGCTTCCGTATGCGGGGAGCGGCAAAAAGGCAGGAAGAAACGGCCTTCCGAAACAGCTTCGGATTACCAACTGACCCTTTTCCCACTCTTTTAGCCAGTGATGTAACGCCCTTTGCCTTCTGGTATGAGGGCGACCCGAAGGGCGGCTGTATCCGTTTTCTGACGGAAACGGAAAGCGAACGGCTGATGGGGCTGCCAGAGGGCTGGACAAAGTACGGGGCGGACGGCATGGAGATCCGGCCTCTGCAACGCTACAAGGCACTGGGAAACGCGATTGCCCTCCCTTGCGCCGATTACATTATGGCCGGGATTTATGAGGTGCTGGCTGACCGGGCCGGAAAGGAGGAATGAGCCCATGTTTGAAGCCTATATAACCAATACAGCCCTATACCCCTTAATGGGGATTGAGGTAGGGACAACGGTACATTTCCCCATGACGACACAGGAGTTGCAGGCCGCCCTTGCCAAAATCGGGATAGACGGGAAACGGTACAGCGAAGTGTTCTTTACCAGCTTTGACAGTGATGTGCTGGGGCTCTACGATTATCTCTACGAATGTGAGAACATCGACGAGCTGAACGAGCTGGGCCACGCCCTGCTGGAAGTACGGGATAAGGGCGGACTGGAAACCTTTGAAGCCGCTCTTGTCTTGGGAAACCACACAAGGAGCGTGAAGGATTTGATAAACCTGACGCAGAACCTTGACCTTTACCGCTTTTACCCGGATATTTCCGATGATGAAGGGCTGGGCCGTCTTTACGCCGACGAGCTTGGGACTATCGACATACCGGAGCACATTCAGAACTACTTCGATTATGAGGCATACGGGCGGGATGTGCGTATCAACGAGGGCGGCGTATTCGCTCCCGGTGGGTATGTGTCGGCAGTCCCGGAGGGCTTCAAGGAGTATTACCACGGGCCGCAGGACATTCCGCCGGAACACCGGATATTTGCCTATCCTGAAAAGGCCGAGCCTGTCCACTCCATTCTCGCTACACTCAAACGGTTTCAAGAAGCCCCACCCGCTCCGAAAAAGGACAAGACGGAGACTTCCCATGAAGAACGGTAAGACTTCGGGCCAGCATGGCCCGAAGCATGAAGGAGGTGCATACCATCAACTATTACCCTATCAATGAAGGGGCCGCCCGCCGGGCAAAAGAAATGAACAGCTTTTCCGACTACAAGGAAGGGAGCGCAACGGCGGAATACCGGGCAATGGTGGACAAGGCCGCCGCCATAGCGGAACAGCAGAAATCCCGGGTGGACCCCATGTACCATGAGAAGATCGACCATCTGTTAGACACCTACGCCCGCAAGCTGGCCGAAAACATGAACCAGGGCTTTGCCATTGACGCAAGGGTTCCCTCTGTGATGATCGCCGGACCTGCCAATTTCCCGGTGGGAAAGAAGGAAAAACAGAACCGGGCCCGGGACAGCAACATGGAGGAATGGCGGTATATTCAAGGGCTGCTGGATAAGATACGCAGTACCGGCATGGGCGGGATCAGCGCCGATGACCCGGCAGCGATTGAAAAGCTCCAGAAGAAGCTGGACGGGCTGGAACGCTCCCAGCTCATTATGAAGGAGGTCAACGCCTATTACTGCAAGCATGGCAAGCTGGACGGCTGTGCGCTGCTGTCGCTGGACCAGATTGAAAAGCTGAAAGCAAGCATGGCGTCAAGTTGGCGAAGCGACCCGAGGCCCTTTGAAAGCTACCAGCTAACCAACAACAATGCGGAGATCCGCCGGGTAAAGGCCCGTATCGAACAGCTTTCCAAACAGGCACAGCAGGAATTTTCCGGCTGGGAGTTCGATGGGGGTCGTGTGGAAATGAACCGGGAGGACAACCGCTTGCAGGTGTTCTTTGACGGAAAGCCTGACGCGGACACCCGGGCCGAGCTGAAAAGCAGCGGCTTTCGTTGGGCTCCCAGCGTGGGCGCATGGCAGAGGCAGCTCACAGACAACGCCATCCGGGCGGCTGACCGTCTGGAATGTATCAAGCCGCTGTCCGGCGAAAAGCCCTCCCGGCTTCAAAAGAAGCCCTCTATCTTGCAGACCATGCGGGAACAGGGCGAAAAAGTCCAGACGGAGCCGGAAAAGAAAGCTCCGTCCGGCAGAGATGCCGAGCGGTAAGCCTCGGGCCACATTGGCCCGAGGTTTTCTGTTCCCCGAGATTGTACGGGGGCCTCCCGGATAGCGGGAACCCCGACGGAAAGGAGGTTTTATGCAGGAAGAAGTAAACCAAAAAACGGTTGCCCTTTCGATCAGGACAACGAAGCTCACGGGAAAAGTGCTGGCTGCCGCCCTTGGCAAGGTGGCGCGGGCGGTGCAAAAGCACCACCGGAAGGCGCTGACCCCGCAGGGACGCCAGAGCGTAAAAAAGCTGATGAACCACTATGGCGGCAAAAGCGCCATGCCCTATGTGGGAGCCCCAAAGGATTTTGACCGGATCGCGAAGGAGTTCCATGTGGACTACGCTTTCCATAAAGTGAGTCCCGGCCATTACCTGCTGTTTTTCAAAGCCAATCAGGCGGACGCCATCACGGCGGCATTCCAGAAGTACAGCGCAAAGGTGCTGAATAAAGAGCAGGACAAGGCTTCCATCCTCGGCCAGCTTCGGAAATTCACGGAGCAGATCAGGACACAAGCAAAGGAAAAGCAGCGGACCAGAGAGGCGGTGAAGGACGGACGTTGAGTGACAAGATCAGAAAATATGTGCTCCCAAACCTGCCGTACCTCTTTGTGTTCTGGTTCTTCTCCAAAATCGGGACGGCATACCGGATCGCCCCCGGCACAGACTTCGGGACAAAGCTCATGGGGATGCTCGATACCTTCCCCAAAGCCTTTGAAACCTACTGGCCGGGGCTGGGAGGTATTGACCTGCTGGTGGGCCTTGCCGGTGCGGCTGGGGTGTATCTGCTGATACAGTCAAAGATCAGGCAGGCGAAAAAATTCCGGCGGGATGCAGAGTACGGCACTGCCCGCTTTGGAACAAAGGAGGATATAAAGCCGTTTGTAGACCCTAAATTTCAGAACAATGTCATTCTGACCGGGACGGAGTTCCTTACCATGAACACCCGTCCGAAGATACCCGCCAATGCCCGGAACCTAAACGCCTGTGTCATCGGATCGTCCGGCTCGGGAAAGACAAGGTTCTGGTTGACCCCGCAGCTCCTTCAAGCCCATTCCTCGTATGTGGTGGTAGACCCGAAGGGTGGCACCCTCGACCAGTGCGGACGGTTTCTGCAACGGGAGAAATACAGGGTGCGGGTGTTCAACAGTATCGACTTTTCAAAATCCATGCACTACAATCCGCTGGCCTATATCAAGACAGAAAGCGACGTTTTGAAATTTGTTACCGCCCTGATTGCCAACACCAAAGGCGACGGTAAGGAGGGCGACGAGTTCTGGACCAAAGCCGAAACCCTCTTGTACTGCGCCCTTGTGGCCTACATCGTCTTTGAGGGGCCGGAAGAAGAACGCAACATGAATACGCTGGTGGAAATGATAAGCAGCATGGAAGTCCGGGAGGATGACGAAACCTTCAAAAATGCGGTGGACTATATGTTTGACGGGCTGGAACGCCGCAGCCCCCAGCACTTCGCCGTGAGGCAGTATAAGAAATACAAGCTCGCCAGCGGCAAGACAGCCAAAAGCATTTTGATTTCCTGCGGTGCAAGGCTGGCTCCCTTTGACATTCCACAGCTCCGGGAGATCATGTCCTATGACGAGCTGGAACTTGATAAGCTGGGGGATGAAAAATCGGCTCTGTTCTTCCTTATCAGCGACACGGACACCACCTACAACTTTTTGGTTGCCCTTGCTTTTTCGCAGATGTTCAACCTTCTGTGTGAACGGGCTGACAACACCTATGGCGGGCGTCTGCCCTACCATGTGCGGGTGCTGTGGGACGAGGCTGCCAACACCGGACAGGTGCCGGGGCTGGAAAAGATCGTGGCCGTCATCCGCTCCCGTGAGATCAGCCTGACGCTCTTTTATCAGGCTATGAGCCAGTGCAAGGCATTGTACAAAGACCATTCCGAAACCATCATGGGCAACATGGACAGTATCGTATTCCTCGGAGGCCGGGAGGCTTCCACCCTAAAGGATATTTCGGAAAACTGGCTGGGCAAGGCCACCATCTCTATGCAGACCGAGGGCCGAAGCCGGGGTCAGTCTGAAAGTTACAGCCAGAACATGCAGCGGCTTGGCCGGGAGCTGATGACCACCAGCGAGATCACCACCATGCCCGGAGATAAATGTATCTTGCAGCTTCGGGGACTCCCGCCCTTCCTGTCCCCGAAGTATGACTTGAAAAAGCACCCGAATTACAAGTATACAGCCGAATTTGATAAAAAGAAAAACGCCTTCCGCTTGGAAAGCCTGTTCCGCCACCGGCCATTGAGACTAAAGCCGGAGGACGAATACACGGTGTACGAAGTGGACGGCTCCGACACGGACGAAGAAGCTGACCTGTTGAACTTCGATGATCTGGACAGCGACGAGTTTGTGTAACTTCGGGCCATGATGACCCGAAGCGCCGCCGATGTGGGCGGCTTTTTTTGTACCCAAAACCATCAAACAAACAAAATGGAGGAACGTATATGGAATTTTTCAATCAGGCAATCGACATTCTTAAAATTCTGGTCATGGCTCTTGGCGCCGGTCTGGCGGTGTGGGGCGTCATCAACCTTCTGGAAGGTTACGGGTCGGACAACCCTGCGGCAAAAAGCCAGGGCATTAAGCAGTTCATGGCTAATTAAAGGGAACAAAA